>DAMBCY010000086.1:0-12471 GCA_032056255.1 Cellulomonas sp.
GCACGACGTGGTCGCCGCGTTCTACCCCCTGCAGTTCGTCGCCGAGCGGGTCGGCAGCGTGCGGCTGCGCCCGCAGGACCGGATCGCCGAGGCGGCCAACTGGCGCACGCTGGAGCTGCTGCTCGAGGGTGCGGTGTTCCTGCTCATGGGGCTCGAGCTGTACGGCCTGGTCGAGGAGGTGCAGGACGACCACGGGCACCTCGGCGTGGCGTTCGTGCTCGCGCTGATGTCGGCCGTGGTGGTGCTGGTGGTGCGGACCGGGTACGTCACGTTCCTGCTGCGCACCCTGTCCCGCAAGGCGCGGCGCGCGGAGCGGACCCGGGTGTTCCTCACGGCGGCCGGCGACCGGGCGGACCGGATGGCGTCGATGACCGCGGAGGAGCTCGCGGCGATCCGGATGCCCGGCCGTCCGCCGGCCCCGCGCCGCCCCGAGGAGGTCGACGCCGCGGCGGGCGTGGCGGGTCCGGGAGGCCCGTCGGAGACCGCGGCGCTGCCGGCGGACAAGGAGCGGCTGCGCCGCGCGCTCGGCCGCGGTCGGCGGCTCGGGCGCCGCAAGCCCCGCGTCGGCCGCGACGACACCGTCGAGACCCGCGTCGCGCGGCTGCGCACCCGGATCACCCGCCGGGTCGCCGACCTCGACTACCTGCAGGCCGAGCCGCTGGGCGCGCGCGAGGGCGCCGTGCTGGTCTGGGCCGGGATGCGCGGCGTGGTGACGCTGGCCGCCGCCCAGTCGCTGCCGCGCGAGACCCCGCACCGCGCCCTGCTGGTGCTGGTCGCGTTCGTGGTCGCCGCCGGGACGCTGCTGGTGCAGGGCGGCTCGCTCGGCTGGGTGGTCCGGCGCCTGGGCCTGACCCGGGACGGCGTCGACGACCGCGCCGAGCTGGACCGGCTGTCCGCGGAGATGCGGGTCGCCGCGGGGGAGCTGCTGAGCAGCCCGGACCTGCGCCGGCCCGACGGGTCGCCCTACGACGACGGGGTGCTGGCGATGGCGCGCAAGGTCGCCGAGCGCCAGGCCGCGGAGGTGGACGAGGACGCCGCCGCGGACGAGGACCGGACGTCGACCGCGGCGCAGGTGCGCGAGCTGCGGCTGGCGATGCTCGAGGCGCAACGGGAGGCGCTGCTGCGGGTGCGGGACGTGGGCACCGCCTCGTCCGGGGCGCTGACCGAGGCGCTGAAGACCCTCGACGCCGACCAGATCAGCCTGGAGCTGCGGGTCCGCGACTGACCCCGGACGCGGCGGGCGCGCTCGTCGGCGTGCTCCGCCCTCGCCACCCCGCCATCGCCACCCCGCCCTCGTGGGGCGGGACCGTCGGCTCGAGGAACAGCGCGCCGCCCTGCGCATCGTCCGGGGCAGTCGGTAGGGTCGCAGGCCCGAGGTCGAGGAGGGGACGGGCATGGGGCAGCAGACCGCGCTGCGTGTGCTCACCGTGCTCACGGTCGTGCTCGGGCTGAACTACGTCGTGTGGCGCTGGCTCGACTCCGTCAGCTGGTCGGCCTGGTGGATCGCCGTGCCGCTGGTGCTCGCGGAGACGTGGACGCTGGTCGACTCCGCGCTGCTCGGCACCGTCGCCTGGCGCTCCCGCCGCCGCCCCGCCCCGCCCGCCGCCGCACCCGACCTGGCGGTCGACGTGCTGGTCAGGGCGGACGGCCAGTCCGCCGACGTGGTGCTGGGCACCGTCGAGGCCGCCGTGGCCGTCCGGTACCCGCACCGCACCTGGGTGATCACCGACGGGTCGCGGACCGGCCTCGCGGACGCGGTGCGGTCCGCCGGCGCCGAGCACGTCGAGCGGGCCGCGCAGACCGCGGGGCGCGCGCGCAACGTCCGCGCCGACGACCTCGACGCCGCGCTCCTCGTCACCGAGGGCGACGTGCTGCTGGTGCTCGATGCCGGCCAGGTCCCGGCGCCCGAGATCCTCGACGCGACGCTCGGCCACTTCGCCGACGACCGCGTCGCCCTCGTCCAGACCCCGCAGGCCGTCGACGGCGTGCCGCCCGGCGACCCGCTGGGCGTCCTCGCGCCCCGCTGGGCGAGCACGCTCGCGCGCGGCCGGGACGGCTGGGGCGCGGCCTTCGTCGGCGAGGCGGGCGCCCTCCTGCGCCGCGACGCGCTCATGCAGCTCGGCCTGGTGGGCTTCGTCCGGGAGACCGAGCGGTCCGTGCGCGAGGCGCTGCACGCGGCGCGCCGGCTGGTCGCCCAGGCCCAGCGCACCGCGCCCGACCCCGCCCGCGCCGCCGTGCTGCAGGACGTGCAGGACGCCGCCGGGCGCGCGCTCGGCGCCCTCGACGACGGCGAGCCGCTGTCCGACGTCACCTACGCGTTCCAGCGCGAGGTCGACGCGATCTCCGCGTCCGTCGTGGCCCGCGACGTCGCCGGCATCCAGGCGGACCTCGCCGCGGTCGCGGCGCTGCCGGGCGACCACGACGGCGTGGCGGACGCCGTCGTGGTGGACGCGTCGACGCTCGCCCGGCTGGCCGACCGCGAGTGGTCCCCGCTCGGGGCGATCGCCTCGGTCCAGGAGCTGGTCCGGGCGGTCGACCTGGGCCGGCCCGACGAGCCGCCCGTGACCCCCGTCGCGACCACCTCCGTCACCGAGGACCTCGCGACCGTCGTGCGGCTGCACGCGCTCGGCTGGCGCAGCGTGCACCACCCCGACCCGCTGGTGCGGGTGGTCGCCCCCGACGACCCGCGCGTGCTCACCGCGAGGCGGCTGCGCCGGGCGCAGGGCACCGTGCAGGTGCTGCTGCGCGAGGTGCGGTCCGGCGGGCAGCGGGTCCGCGCGCTGCGGCCCGGGCAGCGCCTCGTCCGGCTGGCCGCGCTGTCCGGCTCGCTGTCCGGCCTCGCCGCGCTGGTCTACCTGCTGGTCCCCGTCGTGGTGCTGTGCACCGGGGTGCAGCCGGTGCGGGGGTGGGACGCCGCGTTCTTCCTGCGGCTGGTGCCCGCCGTGCTCGCGGGCCAGCTGCTGCTCGCGGTCGCCTCGGGCGGGCTGCGGGGCTGGCGCTGGCACCAGAACCTCGCGCAGTTCCCGTGGCGGGTCCGCGCCCTGCTGACCGCCGTGCGCAGCGTCGTGACCGGTCGCCCGGTCCCGCCCGCCGCCACCGGCGCCGCCCCGTGGCGCGTCGTCGCCCCGCAGCTGGCGGTGATGGCGCTGCTCGTCGTCGCCGCGGTGGTCGGGGGCGTGCGGGCCGGGCTCGGCCGCACCGGCTGGGCGGACACCGCGGTGGTCCTCACGTGGGCCGCCGTCGACCTCGTCGTGCTCAGCGTGGTGCTGCCGGGGCTCCGGCGGCGCGGCGCCGCCGCGCGACGGTCCGGGACGAGCGGGGAGGACAGGCGATGGACCTCGTGACCGAGCAGGTCGGGACGGACGTGGCGGTGGTGCACGTGCACGACCGCCTCACGATGTCCGGCGCCGGCGAGCTCAAGGCGCTCGTCGACCGGGAGGTGGCGGCCGGGCGCGCGCTCGTCGTCGTCGACCTGGGACCCACCACGTTCCTGGACTCCTCCGGGCTCGGCGCGCTGGTCGGCGGCATGCGCGCCGCCCGCGCCGCCGGCGGCGACCTGCGCCTCGCGTGCGTCGGCGCGCAGGTCCGGACCGTCCTGGAGCTCACCACGATGGACCGGGTCCTCCGGCCCTACGACACGGTCGAGGACGCGGTCGGTGACCGCCGCTGACGGCGCCGCGGAGCTCCGCGTCGCGGGGTCCGCGGAGCCCGGCTGGCTGGACGAGGTGCACGACGCCCTCGCGCGGCTGTGGGCGGCGACACCCGCGGTCCCCGACCTCGACCGGATGCGGTTCGAGACCGCGGTCGTCGAGATCGCCACGAACATCGTCCGGCACGCCGTCCCCACCGGCGTCGGACCGGTCGACGCGACCGTCGTGCTGCGCTCCGCGCCGCCGCGCCTGGACGCCGTGCTGTCCGACGACGGGTCGGCCGTCGCCGTCGACCTCGACCCCGGGCCGGTGGACGACCTGGCCGAGGGCGGGCGGGGCATCGCGCTGGTGCAGAACGCCGTCGACACGCTGACGCTCGACCGCGAGGACGGCCGCAACACCTGGCGGATCACGCGCGTCTGGGGCGGGTGAGGCCCCGGGGCGGGATCCGGCGACCGCGTCAGGCGAAGGTCGCCCGCAGCGCGTCGACCAGGCCCGGCACGACCTCCGGGCCCTGGCCCACGGCGTCGTCGGCGTCCGCCGCGCGCTGCCGCACCGCGCACCACGACACGCCGTCGCGCAGCACGCCGACCGCGAGCCGGACGTCCTGCCGCTCCGGGTGCGCCAGCAGGGCGGCGACGGCGGCGTCCGCGTCCTCCGGCAGGTCCCGCTCCGCCTCGGGCGGCAGCACGATCCGCTCGACGGTGAGCGCGGCGCCGTGCACCCCGTCGGGCCAGGCGATCGCGCCGAGCAGACCCTCCAGGTCGTCGCTCGCGGGCAGCCCCTCCTGCTCGACCGACGTCAGGTGCTCCGGGTCGGCGGACGCGGCGGCCAGCACCTCGGGCGGCAGCTGCCGGGCCAGCCCCGGTTCGGCGTCGAGGGCGGCCTGCGTGCGGACGAGCGCGAACACGCGCACCGGGCCGTCCCAGCCGCCCGTGGCGACGTGCCGCTCGATCTCGACGACCGCCTCGGCGAGCGCGCGCTGCGCGGGCGGGGCGGGGGAGCCGGCGGCGGGCGCGGCGGCGGGGGGCTGGGGGCTGTCGGTCACCCGGACATCCTCCCACCCGACCGGGCTGGGGCCGCCCCGGGGACGGGCCGGTCCCAGGCCGGCCCGGGTGCGGGACGGGCACGCGCGGGTGGGTGCGGGCTGTGGGAACCTGTGCGCCACCTGGCGCGTTGTGCCCAGCGTGTGCTCCGGGTGCGCCCGGTGCGTGCACGCGTGACCTGTACCCGACGACGAGGACTCCAAGGCCGTGACCTTCGCGAACCCGCCCGCCCGACCGCCCCGGGGGCCACGCCCGCCCCGGACGCCCCGAGGAGCCGGGGGCCGGCGCCGACCGAGCCCGCTCGCGATCACCGTCGTGGTGCTCGCGGTCGTCGTCCTCGCGGTGCTGGTCCTCGCCCAGGTGTGGACCGAGGTGCTCTGGTTCGACCAGCTCGGCTACTCCCAGGTGCTGTGGACCCAGTGGCTGACCCGCGGCGCGCTGTTCGTGCTCGGCTTCCTCGTGATGGGCGCCGCGGTGTTCGCGAGCCTGGCCGTCGGCTACCGGTCGCGGCCCGTCTACGCGCCGTCCAACCAGGAGCAGATCAGCCTCGACTCCTACCGCGAGGCCATCGAGCCGCTGCGGCGCGTCGTGCTGGTCGCCGGTCCCGCCGTCCTCGGCCTGTTCGCCGGCATCGCGGCCTCCCAGCAGTGGAGCACCATCCAGCTCTGGATGCACTCCACCACCGTCGGGCAGGAGGACCCGCAGTGGGGCATGGACCTGTCGTTCTACATGTTCCTGCTGCCGGGCCTGCGGTTCGTCGTGTCGTTCCTCATGGCCGTCACCGTGCTCGCCGGCATCGCGGGTCTCGCGACCCAGTACCTGTACGGCGGGTTCCGGGTCGGCGGGTCCAGCGCCACGCCGCGGATGACGCGCGCCGCCCGGGTGCACCTGTCGTCGGTCGCCGCCGTCCTGATGGTGCTGATCGCCGCGAACTACTTCCTGGACCGGTACTCGATCCTCACCCGCGAGGGTGACAAGTTCGAGGGCGCGTCCTACACCGACGTGCACGCCGTCATCCCGTCCAAGAGCATCCTCGCGATCATCGCGCTGCTCGTGGCCGTCATGTTCGTGTTCGCCGCGATCCGCGGCACGTGGCGCATCCCGGCCATCGGCGTCGGCCTCATGGTCGTCGGTGCGGTCGTCATCGGCGGCATCTACCCGGCCGTCGTCCAGCGGTTCCAGGTCAACCCGAACCAGCAGGACGCCGAGGCGCCGTTCATCCAGCGCAACATCGACGCCACCCTCGCCGCGTACGACCTCGAGGACGTCGAGGTCAGCGACTACGAGGCCAGCGTCACGGCCGAGCCCGGAGCCCTGCGCGAGGACGCCGAGACCACCGCGTCGATCCGCCTGCTCGACCCGCAGGTCGTCTCCGACTCGTTCCGCCAGCTGGAGCAGATCCGCGGCTTCTACTCGTTCCCCGACACGCTCTCCGTGGACCGGTACGAGATCGCCGACGAGAGCCGCGACACCGTCATCGCCGTCCGCGAGCTCGACCTCGAGGGCCTCGACGTGCAGCGCCGCAACTGGACCAACGACACCACCGTGTACACGCACGGGTTCGGCGTCGTCGCCGCCTACGGCAACACCACCACCTCGGCCGGCGCGCCCGAGTTCTGGGAGGGCGGCATCCCGTCCAGCGGCGAGATGGGCGACTACGAGCCGCGCATCTACTTCGGCCAGACCTCGCCGACCTACTCGATCGTCGGTGCGCCCGAGGGCTCGCAGTGGGAGCTCGACTACCCGGACGACGAGTCCGGCGGCGCGGTGAACACCTCGTTCCCGACCAGCGAGGTCTCGGCCGGCCCGGAGATCGGGTCGCTGTGGAACAAGCTGCTCTACTCGATCAAGTTCGGCTCCGAGCAGATCCTGTTCTCCGAGCGCGTCACCTCCGAGTCGCAGATCCTCTACGACCGCGACCCCGTCGAGCGCGTCCAGAAGGTCGCCCCGTACCTCACCCTCGACGGCCGCGTGTACCCCGCGGTCGTGGACGGCCGGGTCAAGTGGATCGTCGACGGCTACACCACGTCGAACCAGTACCCGTACGCCGCGGCGCAGTCCCTCGAGGACGCCACGACCGACTCGCTCACCCAGTCCTCGACCACCATCGAGGCCCTGCAGCCGCAGACGGTCAACTACATCCGCAACTCCGTGAAGGCCACCGTCGACGCGTACGACGGCACCGTCACCCTGTACGCGTGGGACGCCGAGGACCCGGTGCTCCAGTCCTGGTCCAAGGTGTTCGACACCTCGCTGGAGCCGGTCTCCGCGATCAGCTCCGAGCTGATGAGCCACATCCGCTACCCCGAGGACCTGTTCAAGGTGCAGCGGACCCTGCTCGGCACGTACCACGTCACCGACCCGGGCCAGTTCTTCTCCGGCAACGACGCGTGGCGCACCCCGAACGACCCGACGGCCGGCGGCGCGAACGTCGCGCAGCCCCCGTACTACCTGACGCTCGAGATGCCGTCGCAGGACTCCGCGACGTTCTCGCTGATGTCGACGTACGTGCCCGCCGGGAGCAACGCCCGCGACGTGCTCACCGGCTACCTCGCGGTCGACGCCGAGGCCGGGGCCACCGAGGGCGAACCCGCGGAGGGCTACGGCAAGATCCGCCTGCTGGAGCTGCCACGCGACTCCACGGTCCCCGGCCCGAACCAGATGAACAACAACTTCACGTCGAACCCCGACGTGTCGAACGAGCTGAACATCCTGGCGCGCGGCGACTCCGAGGTCATCCGCGGCAACCTGCTCACCCTGCCCGTCGGCGGTGGTCTGCTCTACGTGCAGCCCGTCTACGTGCAGGCCGCCACCGGCACCCAGTTCCCGCTGCTGCAGCGCGTGCTCGTCGCGTTCGGCGACGACATCGGGTTCGCCAGCACCCTCGACGAGGCGCTGGACCAGGTGTTCGGCGGCGACGACGGCACCCAGGCCGGCGACGCCGGGAACGAGATCACCCCGCCTGACGGGGGAGACGGCACCGGGGACACCGGCGGCACGGACGACGGCACCACGACGCCGACGCCCGCGCCGACCGAGACCACCACCCCCGGGGACGGGGGCACGGCCGACGCGCAGACCCGCCTGTCCCAGGCGCTCGACGCGGCGAACCAGGCGATCACCGACGGCCAGGCGGCGCTCGCCGACGGCGACTTCGCGGCCTACGGCGAGGCGCAGCAGCGGCTCCAGGAGGCGCTGGACGACGCGGTGGCGGCAGACCGGGAGCTCAGCGGCTCCGGCGGCTGATCCGCGCACCGCACGCGGCGACGGGCCAGCCCTCCTCGGCGCCGGCCCGTCGCCGTCGCCGCCGGTCTCCCGGGGCGTCGTGCCTGGTCGGGGGCGGGGTGTGACCGAGGGCACGGTGCCTCGATTTGGCCCTGGCGTCACCCGCGCGTAAAGTAGGGATCACCGACGCGGGGTGGAGCAGCTCGGTAGCTCGCTGGGCTCATAACCCAGAGGTCGCAGGTTCAAATCCTGCCCCCGCTACGCAGTGCCGATGCAGATCGGCGGACGAAGGCCCGGACCGGGTGGTCCGGGCCTTCGTCGTCGATGCGTCGATGCGTCGATGCGTCGATGCGTCGATGCGTCGATGCGTCGATGCGACGAGGTGCACGCGAGCGCGCGCCGAGCGCGGCGGGACCGGCTCGAGGCGGAGGTGGTCGCTGCCGACCACCGGCGCGGGCTCTCGCCGCTCCGCCCGGTGCGCTCAGCCCCGCGACCGTCCCATGAGCTCGAGGGTGTCCACCACCCGGTTCGAGAACCCCCACTCGTTGTCGTACCAGGCGACCACCTTGACGTGGCGCCCGTCCACGCGGGTCAGGTGCGAGTCGAAGACGGAGGACGCCGGGTTCCCCACGATGTCGCTCGACACCAGGAAGTCCTCGGAGTACTCGAGCACCCCGGCCAGCGGGCCGGAGGCCGCGGCGCGGTAGGCGGCGAGCACGTCGTCGCGGGTGACGTCGCGCGCGACGGTCGCGTTGAGCTCGACCAGCGAGCCGACGGGCACGGGCACCCGGATGGAGTCGCCGGAGAGCCGGCCGTCCAGCTGCGGCAGCACCAGCCCGATCGCCTTGGCGGCACCGGTGGTCGTCGGGGCGATGTTGAGGGCCGCGGCGCGTGCCCGGCGGGGGTCGCGGTGCGGGCCGTCCTGGAGGTTCTGCTCCTGGGTGTAGGCGTGCACGGTGGTCATGAACGCGTGCTCGATGCCGGCGAGCTCGTCGAGCACCAGGGCGAGCGGCGCGAGCGCGTTGGTGGTGCACGACGCGTTCGACACGACGGTGTGCGCGGCCGGGTCGTAGGCGTCGGTGTTCACACCGTAGGCGAGGGTGACGTCGGCGCCGTCGGACGGTGCCCCGACCAGGACGGAGCGCGCCCCGGCGTCGAGGTGGCCGCGCGCGGCGGCGGCCGCGGCGAACCGGCCGGTCGAC
Source organism: Cellulomonas sp. (assembly GCA_032056255.1). Classification (GTDB taxonomy): domain Bacteria; phylum Actinomycetota; class Actinomycetes; order Actinomycetales; family Cellulomonadaceae; genus Cellulomonas. Next base: position 9,124 of record DAMBCY010000086.1, read on the forward strand.
TCCAGCACGACGTCGACCCCGAGCTCCGCCCAGGGCAGGTGCGCGGGCTCGCGCTCGGCGAGCACGGCGATGCGGCGGCCGTCGACGACCAGGTGGTCGCCGTCCACGGCCACGGGCCGTCCGAGCCGGCCCGCGGTGGAGTCGAAGGCGAGCAGCCGGGCCAGGGCCTCCGGCGCCGTGAGGTCGTTGACGGCGACGACCTCGAGGTCGCTGCCGCGCTCGAGGATCGTGCGGAGCACGGTGCGGCCGATGCGTCCGAAGCCGTTGATGGCGATGCGGGTCATGGGTGCTTGCCTCCCGGTGGGGGTCCGTTCCTGTCCTCACCAGGGTGTCCGCGGCGTGCAGGGCCGGACAGCGGCCGGAGCGCCACGGTCCGCACGGATCTCGCCAGCGCGCGGGCCCGGGAGCGCGGGGCTACTCGCCCCGCGCGAAGGTCCGCCGGTACTCGCTCGGCGTCGTGCCCAGGACGCGCTGGAAGTGCCGGCGCAGGTTCGCCCCCGTGCCCAGGCCGACGTCGGTGGCGATCTGCTCGACGGAGCGCTGCGAGCGCTCCAGCAGCTCCCGCGCCACGTCGATGCGGGCACGCAGGACCCACTCCATCGGGGTGTACCCGGAGTCCTCGACGAACCGGCGCGAGAACGTGCGCGGCGACACCGCGGCCTGCCGGGCCATCGCCTCGAGGGTGAGCGGGTCGCCGAGCCGGTGCAGCACCCACTCGCGGGTCGCGGCGAACCGCTCGCCCAGCGGCTCCGGGACGCTGCGCGGGACGTACTGCGCCTGGCCGCCGCTGCGGTAGGGCGCGGCCACCAGGCGCCGGGCGGCGTGGTTCGAGGGCGCGACGCCGAGGTCCCGCCGGATGATGTGCAGGCACAGGTCGATGCCGGAGGCCGCGCCGGCCGACGTGAGCAGCCGCCCCTCGTCCACGAACAGCACGTTCTCGTCCACCGTGACCTGCGGGTACCGGGCCGCGAAGGCCCGGGTGTAGTGCCAGTGCGTCGTGGCGCGGCGCCCGTCCAGCAGGCCGGTCGCGGCCAGGGCGAACGCGCCCGTGGAGATCGCGGCGAGGTCCGCACCCCGCGCGTGCGCGGCGACCAGCGCGGCCACGACGGCGGCCGGCGGGTCCTCCCGGTCCGGGAACCGGTAGCCCGGGATGAACACCACGTCGGCCCACGCCAGCGCGCCCAGGCCGTCGGCCACGTGGTACGACAGCCCGTCGCCACCCCGGACCAGACCCGGCGCAGGCCCGCAGACGCGGACCTCGTACGGCATGCTCGGCCGGTTCGTGAACACCTGCGCGGGGATCCCGACGTCCAGCGGCTTGGCGCCCTCGAGCACCAGCACGGCGACACGGCGGAGGCGGGTGGCGGCCACGGCGCCAGCGTAGGCCGGTCAGCCCGCCAGGCCCCGCTCGATCATGCTCCGCGCGCCCGCGACGACCGCCTCCGACCACGGCCGCGGCGCGAGTCCGAGCACGTCGCGCGCGCGGGCCGTCGACAGGCGCTTGACGTACCCGAGCTCCGGGGCGGCCTCGTGCAGCTCCGGCCGCAGCAGGGCCCCGGCGCGCACCACCGCGGTCGGGATCCTCCGGGTCGGCACCCGGCGGGCGGCGTCGCCGAACGTGCGCCGCAGCAGCGCCCCGACCTCGCGCAGCGGGGTCGCCGACTCCTGCGCCGACACCAGGATGCGCAGGCCCGCTGCCTCGGGCCGGTCGAGCGCCGCGACGTGCGCGGCGGCGACGTCCCGGACGTCGACGAACGGGATCGCCAGGTCCGGGAACCCCGGCATCCCGCCGGTGAGCATGCGCTGCAGCAGCTGGTTGGTGCCGGACACCGCGTCGCCCAGGACGGGCCCGAGCACGGCGACCGGCAGGATCGTGACGAGCTCCGGCCCGCCGTGCTCCCGCACGTCGTCCCACGCCGCGCGCTCGGCGAGCACCTTGCTCCGCCCGTAGGCGTCCATGCCGGGGCCGTGCAGCGGCGACCAGTCGTCCTCGGTGAACACGTGGTCCACGGGGCCGTGCCCGAACCCGACCGCGTGGAACGCCGAGGTCAGCACCACCCGGCGCACCCCGGCGCCCCGCGCGGCCCGGAGCACGCGGAGCGCGCCGTCCCGCGCGGGCACGACGACGGCGTCCTCGTCCCGGACGTTCCCGGGGGCGACGGGGGAGGCGACGTGCAGCACGCCCGCGGTGCCCCGGACGGCCGCGTCCCAGCCCGCGTCGGCGGTCAGGTCGGCGGCGACGACCTCGAGCAGGTCGAGCCGCTGCGCGCCCGCCGCGGCCAGGACCGTCCGGACGTCCGCCTCCCGGGCGAGGGAGCGGACGGTCGTCCGGACCGGCCTGCCCTGGGCGAGCAGCCGGAGGACGACGTGCCCGGCGATGAAGCCGGAGCCGCCGGTGACGAGGACGGGTGCGGTGGGATCGGTGTCGGTCATGGCACCGATCGTGCGCGGCCGTCCCGCGGACCGGGAGACCCCCGCCGACACCGGTACCGCCAGGGACACCGACCCGCGCGCACCCGCGGCTACCGTGAGCGGCGTGGCTGACGGACGCAACCTGCTGGGCGAGTACCTGCGTGCCCGGCGCGAGCTCGTCACGCCCGAGCAGGTCGGCATCCCGGCCTCCGCCCGCCGCAAGGTCGCCGGCCTGCGGCGCGAGGAGGTCGCGATGCTCGCCGGCATCAGCGCCGAGTACTACCTCCGCCTGGAGCAGGGGCGCGATCGCCACCCGTCGCGGCAGGTGCTGGAGTCGATCGCGCGCGTGCTGCGGCTCGACGACGCGTCGCACCTCGTCCTGCTCGCGGACGAGGTCGACCCCGGACGCCCCCGCCGGCGCCGGGCGCGCGCGCGACGGGAGACGCCGCCGGCCAGCCTGCTGCGGCTGGTCGAGGCTCTGCCCGTGCCGGCCTTCGTCGAGGGCCGCTACCTCGACGTGCTGGCCGCGAACGACCTCGCGACCACCGTCTCCCCCTGCCTGGAGGCCGGGCGCAACCGGCTGCGCGACATGTTCCTGGATCCCGCCGAGCAGGCGCTGTTCGTGCACGGCGAGCGGGCCGCGGGGGCGCTGATCGCGGGGTTCCGCCGCGCGGTGGGTACCGACGTCGACGACCCGCGCGTGATCGAGCTCGTCGGCGAGCTGTCCGTCTCGAGCCCGCTGTTCCGCGCGCTCTGGGCGCGGCACGACGTCGCCGACCGCGGCAGCGGCACGGTGACGCTCGACCACCCGCAGGTCGGGGAGCTGCGGCTCGACCGGGACAAGCTGGCCGTGACCGGGGCGGACGGGATGATGCTGGTCGTGTACCAGCCGAGCCCGGGCACCGACGCGGGGGAGAAGCTGGCGCTGCTGGGGTC
>DAMBCY010000087.1:0-12466 GCA_032056255.1 Cellulomonas sp.
GAAGTACTGCTCGAACAGCTCGGGGTGCTCGCACAGGCCGGTGTCGGTGTCGACGAAGATGACGCCCTGCGCCTCCAGGTCCTCGCGGATCTGGTGGTAGACGACCTCGGACTCGTACTGCGCGGCGACGCCGGCGACGAGGCGCTGCTTCTCGGCCTCCGGGATGCCCAGGCGGTCGTAGGTGTTCTTGATGTCCTCGGGCAGCTCCTCCCAGGAGGTCGCCTGCTTCTCCGTGGACCGCACGAAGTACTTGATGTTGTCGAAGTCGATGCCCGACAGGTCCGCGCCCCACCAGGGCATGGGCTTCTTGTCGAACAGCCGGAGCGCCTTCAGGCGCGTCTTCAGCATCCACTCGGGCTCGTCCTTCAGCGCCGAGATGTTCCGCACGACCTCCTCGGACAGGCCGCGCTGCGCGAGCGCGCCCGCGGTGTCGGAGTCGTGCCAGCCGTAGCCGTAGCTGCCGATCGAGGCGATGGCCTCGTCCTGGCTCATCGGCTCCGGCTTCTGGCCAGTCGCAGTGCCGGTGTCGGTGGTCGTCATCTCATCGTCCTTCCGTGACGTCCGCGGGGGCGGGGGCTTCGGGTCGCGCGCCGAGGGTCTGCGCGACGGGTGGTGGGAGCGGCGCGGCGGCGCCGGGGCGTCGCAGCGGCACGATCGGGATGTTCGTGGTGCAGACGTGGCCGCCGTGCGCCAGCGTCGCGAGGCGCTGCACGTGCACGCCGAGCATCCGGGAGAACGCGTTCGCCTCGGCCTCGCAGAGCTCGGGGAACTCGCTGGCGACGTCCTGCACCGGGCAGTGGCCCTGGCACAGCTGGATCGCGGCGGCGCCCGGCACCGGGCGCGCGGTCGCGGCGTAGCCGTCCTGCGCGAGCGCCTCGGCCAGCACGCGGGTGCGCAGCGCGGGGTCGTCGCCGGCCAGGGCCAGCGCCTCCGCGTGCCGCTCCTCGAGCTCGGCGACCCGGCGCTCGGCGAAGCTGCGCACGGCGTCGACGCCGCCGATCTCCGCGACGAACCGCAGCGCCTGGGACGCGAGCTCGGAGTACTGCTGGCTCAGCGCGGTCTGGCCCTCGGTGGTCACCACGTACCGCTTGGCGGGACGGCCCCGGCGCGCCGGCCCCGCGGGCGCGGCGCCGTCGTGCACCGCGATCTGGTGCTCGGTCTCGAGCACGGTCAGGTGCCGGCGGATGGCCGCGGCCGTGAGGTCGAGGTCCGCGGCGAGCTCGGCGGCCGCCACGGGGCCGTCCGCGGCGATCAGGTCGAGCACGCGGCGCCGGGTGCCGGCGTCGGGGTCCGGCTCGACGGCGCGGGCCTCGGGGGTGCGGTGCTCGACGGCGCGCGCCTCGGCGTGCTCGACGGCACCAGGGGGACAGTCGGGGTCGTGCGGCGCCACGGTGCCGGTGGCGCCCGCGCTGATGCTGCTCGGCCTCATGCACACACCTCCGGATCGCTGCCTGCGCGGGACGTCGGGGCCGTGCGGACGCCTGCCGGCGACCGCTGCCCCGCGGGCACCCCGGAGGGCGCCCGATATCGGCAACATCCTTGTTGCCGAATTAAGTCCCCGCAAGCAAGGTTGCCCTCACCCGGGGCCCGGGCACCTACACTCGCGGGGTGCTCGGCCAGTCCTCCACCCTGCCGGCCGTCGACGTCCGCGGGCTCGTCAAGCGGTACGACGGCCGCGCCGTCGTCGACGGCCTCGACCTGCACGCCTCCCCCGGACGGGTGACGGCCGTGCTCGGTCCGAACGGCGCCGGCAAGACGACCACCGTCGAGTGCTGCGAGGGCCTGCGCGCCCCGGACGGCGGTTCCGTGCGCGTCCTCGGCCTCGACCCGGTCGCCGACGCGCGCGAGCTGCGCCCGCGGGTCGGCGTCATGCTGCAGGACGGCGGCCTGCCGACCGGCGTGCCGGCGCTCGGGGTGCTGCGGCACGTCGCCTCGATGTACTCGCACCCCCGGGACGTGGACGAGCTCGCGGACCGGCTCGGGCTGGAGCCGTTCGCCCGGACCACCGTGCGCCGCCTGTCCGGCGGCCAGCGGCAGCGCCTGGCCCTCGCGACGGCGGTCGTGGGCCGGCCCGACGTCGTGTTCCTCGACGAGCCGTCCGCGGGCCTGGACCCGCAGGCGCGCCGCGCGGTCTGGGACCTGGTGGGCGAGCTGCGCGCGGACGGCGTCGCGGTGCTGCTGACCACCCACCTCATGGACGAGGCCGAGGCGCTGGCCGACGACGTCGCCGTCGTGGACCGCGGTCAGGTGATCGCCCGCGGCTCGGTGCCCGAGCTGCTGACCGGGGCCGACGGCTCCACCCTGACGTTCCGCGCCCCGCCGGGGCTGCCGGTCGCCGGGCTCGGGGCCGCACTGACCCCGGCCGGCGCGCCGCTCCCGACCGTCGTGCGCGAGACCGGCCCGGGCACCTACGTCGTCGACTCCCCCGCCGACCCCGCCCTGGTCGCCGCCCTCGCCGCGTGGTGCGCCGACCGGGACGTGCTGCTCGCCCGCGTCGACGTCGGACGCCGCACCCTGGAGGACGTGTTCCTCGACCTGACCGGACGGAACCTGCGATGACCGCGCCCGCCACGACGAGCTCCGCGGTGGCCGGCACGCCCGGCGGTGCCGCCGGCCCCGGCCGCGCCGCACCGGCGACCCGGCGCGTGCTCGCCCAGGCCCGGTTCGAGGCCCAGGCGGTGCTCCGCAACGGCGAGCAGCTGCTCGTCACGCTGATCATCCCGGTCGTGGCGCTGGTCGCCCTCGGTCGCGGGTCCTTCGTCGAGGTCGGCACCGCCGGCGTGGCGCGCATCGACGTGGTGACCCCGGGGGTGCTCGGGCTCGCCGTCATGGCCGGCTCCATGACGTCGCAGGCCATCGCGACCGCGTTCGACCGGCGCAACGGCGTCCTGCGCCTGCTCGCCACGACCCCGCTGGGCCGCGGCGGGCTGCTGCTCGGCAAGGTGCTGGCCGTCCTGGCGGTCGCGGCCCTGCAGGTCCTCGCCGTCGGCGCGGTCGCCGCCGCGCTGGGGTGGCGTCCCGCCGCCGGCGGCCTCGCACCCGCGGCGCTCGCGCTGCTGCTCGGGGTCGCGGCCTTCACCGCGCTCGCCCTGCTGCTCGCCGGGACCCTGCGCGCGGAGGCGGTGCTGGCCGTGGCGAACCTGCTGCTCGTCGTGCTGGCCGTGGCCGGCGGCGTCGTGCTCCCCGTCGCGGACCTGCCCGGCTGGTGGGGCGCCCTGGCCACGTGGCTGCCGCCGGGCGCCCTGGGCGAGGCGCTGCGCGCGGCCCTGGTCGACGGGACGTTCCCGGCCGTGCACCTCGCGGTCCTCGCGGCGTGGACCCTCGGGCTCGCCGCCGCCGTGCGCCGCTGGTTCCGCTGGTCCTGAGCGGTCCGGGCCGGACCCGGCGTGAGGAACGACTCGCCCGGACCGGACCCGGCCGACCGAGGGCGGACCGTAGGCTGAGCCGCGTGAGCCCCGACGTCGCCGCCGTGCCCGCCCCCTCCCGGTTCACCGCGCTGCGGGAGAGGTACGCCCACCCGGTGCTCGTGGCGAACCTCGTCGGGCAGATCGGCATCGTCGTGACCGGCGGCGCCGTGCGCCTGACCGGCTCGGGCCTGGGGTGCTCGACCTGGCCGCAGTGCGAGCCCGGGCAGTTCGCCCCGGTGTTCCACGAGGCCGCGACGTACCACCGCTTCGTCGAGTTCGGGAACCGCACCCTGACCGGCGTGCTCAGCATCCTCGCGATCGCCACGATCCTCGTCGTGTGGAACGACCGCCGCCGGTCCCCCGCGTACCGCTGGCTCGGCCTCGCCCCGCTGGTCGGCGTCGCCGCCCAGGCGGTCATCGGCGGCGTCATCGTGCTCCTGCACCTGCACCCGGCGTGGGTGAGCCTGCACTTCCTGGTCTCCATGCTGCTGGTCGTGGTCTCCACGCTGCTCGTGCACCGCAGCCGCGAGGGCGACCGGCCCCCGGTCCCCGTCGTCACCCCGGCCGCCCGCCGGCTGGCGCCCGTGCTCGCCGTGCTGCTCGCCGTGGTGCTCGTGCTCGGGGCGATCACCACCGGCGCGGGCCCGCACTCCGGGGACGACGAGGTCGGCTACCGGTTCGCCCTCGACCCGTACCTGATGGCGCGGGTGCACGCGGCGGCGGTGTGGCTGTTCGTCGGCGTGCTGGTCGCGCTGCTGGTGCTGAACCGGCGCGGGCCGGAGGTGCTGCGCCGACGCGGGTGGGTGATGGTGGTGCTGGTCGCGATCCAGGGCGTCATCGGCTACGTGCAGGTCGCGACCGACCTGCCGGTGCTGCTGGTGCTGCTGCACATGCTCGCCGCGTCCCTGCTCACCGCCGGGACCACGCGGTACCTGCTGACGTTCCGCGTCCGGGCCTGACGCCGCGCGCCGACGAGGCGTCCCCCCAGGTCACGCGCCCGGCCCGATCGACGACGCGACTGTGTCGTAGGTCACATCTACGCTCGCCCCATGCACCAGGCGATCGTGGCCCACGGGCTCGTGAAGCGCTACAAGGGCGTCACCGCCCTCGACGGCGTCGACCTCACCGTGCCGACCGGCACCGTGCTCGGTCTGCTGGGCCCGAACGGGGCCGGCAAGACCACCATCGTGCGCATCCTGTCGACCCTGCTGCGGCCGGACGAGGGCGACGCGCACGTGATGGGCGTGGACGTGCGCGCCCGCCCGGCCGAGGTGCGGCGACGCATCGGGTTGTCCGGCCAGTACGCCGCCGTCGACGAGTACCTCTCGGGCTACGAGAACCTCGAGATGATCGGCCGGCTGTACCACCTCGGCGCCCGGCGGTCGCGGGCGCGCGCCCGCGAGCTGCTCGCCTCGTTCAGCCTGGAGGACGCCGCCGACCGCCCCAGCCGCACCTACTCCGGCGGCATGCGGCGCCGGCTCGACCTCGCCGGGGCACTGGTCGCCGACCCGCCCGTGATCTTCCTCGACGAGCCGACGACCGGCCTCGACCCGCGCGGACGCACCGAGATGTGGGAGGTGATCCAGCGGCTCGTGGCCGGCGGCACCACGCTGCTCCTCACCACCCAGTACCTCGAGGAGGCCGACGTGCTCGCGGACGAGATCGTCGTCATCGACCACGGGCGGGTCATCGCCCAGGGCACCGCCGACCACCTCAAGCGCCAGGTCGGCGGCGAGCGGCTCGAGCTCACCGTCGCCGACGTCGCGTCCCTGGACCAGGTCACCGAGCAGCTCGCGCCGCTGGGCGTCGGTCGGCCCGCCGTCGACGCGGGCCGGCGGTCGTTCGTCATGCCCGTGTCCGGCGGACCCGAGGTGCTGAGCGAGGCGCTGCGGCGGCTCGACGAGCGGCAGGTCCGGCTGGAGGACGTCGGGCTCCGGCGCCCCACGCTGGACGACGTGTTCCTCGCGCTCACCGGGCGGCCCACCGCCGAGGACGACCACCCGACGCAGGAAGGGGGCGCGTGATGGCCCTGCCGGACGCCATCGCCGACGCGGCCGTCGTCGCGAAGCGCAACATCATCAAGATCAAGCGGGTGCCCGACCTGCTGGTCTTCACCACGCTGTCGCCGATCATGTTCGTCCTGCTGTTCTCCTACGTGTTCGGCGGGGCGATCGACCAGGAGGCGGGCGGCGCGGCGTACCGCGAGTTCCTCATCGCGGGGATCTTCGCCCAGACCGTCATCTTCGGCGCCACGGTCACGGGCGCCGCGCTGGCCGAGGACCTGAAGAAGGGCATCCTCGACCGGTTCCGGTCGCTGCCGATGGCCCCGTCCGCGGTGCTCACCGGCCGCACGTTCTCCGACGTCGTGAACAACGTCATCGTGCTGGTCGTGATGGGCCTCACCGGGCTGGTGGTCGGCTGGCGCATCCGCTCGTCCTGGATCGAGGCGCTCGCCGGGTTCGGCCTGCTGCTCGTGTTCGCCTACGCGATCTCCTGGATCATGGCCTGGATCGGGATGCTCGTACCCTCCCCCGAGGTGGTGAACAACGCGTCGTTCATCGTCATCTTCCCGCTGACGTTCGTCGCGAACACGTTCGTGCCGCTGGAGACGCTGCCCGCGCCGCTGCAGACCTTCGCGGAGTGGAACCCCGTCTCCTCGGTCACGCAGGCGGCGAGAGAGCTGTTCGGCAACATCCCGCCCGGGACGCCGGAGCCGACCGCGTGGCCGCTGCAGCACGCGGAGCTGTACACGCTGATCTGGTCGGCGCTGTTCCTCGTGGTGTTCGTCCCGCTGGCGAACGCGCAGTACCGGGTGTCGACGAGCCGCTGAGCGCCGCGGTCGACGGGACCGGACACCGTCCGGAGCCGTGGCGCCCGACCCGGCAGCTGGTGCGGGTCGTGCGGGTCGGACGCCATGTGCGTCAGCCGGCGGCGCGGGTGGCCCCGGCGGGCGTCACAGCGGGCGCAGCGTGCTCCACCCGCGGTCCCGCGCCGCAGCGGCGGCGAGGATGCCGACGACGGCGCTCGGGCTGTGCAGCCGGCCGGCGAGCACCGCGTCCACGGCCTCGTCCAGCGGCACCCACGCCGGCACCATCTCCGCCTCCTCCTCCTCGCGGACGAACCGCTCGGCGTCCGGGACCTCGGAGACGTCACGGGCCAGGTACACGGCGATGCGCTCGTTCGACCCGCCCGGGGTCGTCGCGAACTCGGCGAGCAGGTGCCAGGTGGCCGCGCGCAGGTCGGCCTCCTCCTCGAGCTCCCGGGCCGCGGTGACGTGCGGCGGTTCGCCCTCGACGTCGCGCAGGCCGGCGGGCGGCTCCCAGAGCTCGGCGCGCACCGGGTGCCGGTACTGGCGCAGCAGCAGGACCCGGTCGGCGTCGTCCAGCGCGATCACCGCGACCGCGCCCGGGTGGTCCAGGAACTCCCGGACCACCTGGGACTCCCCCAGGTCGACGGTCTCGGACACGAGGTCCCAGATCTTCCCGTGGTGCAGGTCGGTGCGGGCCACGACCGGACGCGGGGCGGACCGGTCGGCCGGCCCGCCCTGCGCCACGACGTCGTCGGTCACGCCGTCGCCGGCCGGCCGGCCGCGACGGTCGCGCCGGTGGCGGCGAGCGCGGCGGCGATCAGCCCGGCGAACAGCGGGTGCGCCCGGGTGGGGCGCGACTTGAACTCCGGGTGCGCCTGCGTGGCGACGTAGTACGGGTGCGTCTCGCGGGGCAGCTCGACGAACTCGACCAGCGAGGAGTCCGGGGAGACGCCCGAGATCACCAGGCCGGCGGCCTCCAGGCGGTCGCGGTACGCGTTGTTGACCTCGTAGCGGTGCCGGTGCCGCTCCGTGACGCGCGTGGCGCCGTACGCCTCCGCGGCGACCGAGCCCTCGGTCAGCACGGCCTCGTACGAGCCCAGGCGCATCGTGCCGCCGAGGTCGCCCTCGCCGCCGACGATGGCCAGCTGCTCGGCCATGGTCGCGACGACCGGGTCGACCGGGTCCGTGTCGAACTCGGACGACGACGCGCCGGCGAGCCCGAGCACCGTGCGGGCGTACTCGATCACCATGGTCTGCAGGCCGAGGCAGATGCCGAGCGTCGGGACCCGGTTCTCGCGGGACCAGCGCAGCGCACCGAGCTTGCCCTCGATGCCGCGCACGCCGAAGCCGCCGGGCACCAGCACGGCGTCCACGCCGCCCAGCGAGCGCTGCGCGCCCTCGGGGGTCTGGCAGTCGTCGGACGGCACCCAGCGGATCTTGACCTTCGCGTCGTGGTGGAACCCGCCGGCACGCAGGGCCTCGGTCACCGACAGGTACGCGTCGGGCAGGTCGATGTACTTGCCGACCAGCGCGACCTCGACGTGGTGCGCGGGCTGGTGCACCCGCTCCAGCAGATCGTCCCAGCCGCTCCAGTCGACGTCCCGGAACTGCAGGCCGAGGCGCTGCACGACGTAGGCGTCCAGGCCCTCGGCGTGGATCACGCGCGGGATGTCGTAGATGCTCGGCGCGTCGACGCAGGAGATGACGCCCTGGGTGTCCACGTCGCACATCAGCGCGATCTTGGCCTTGATCGACTGCGGGATCTCGCGGTCGGAGCGCAGCACGATCGCGTCGGGCTGGATGCCGATGCTGCGCAGCGCCGCCACGGAGTGCTGCGTCGGCTTCGTCTTCAGCTCGCCCGACGGGCCGATGTACGGCACCAGCGACACGTGCAGGAAGAAGACGTTGTCGCGGCCCAGCTCGTGCCGCACCTGACGGGCGGCCTCGAGGAACGGCTGCGACTCGATGTCGCCGACCGTGCCACCGATCTCGGTGATGATGATGTCGACGTCGTCGGCGGCCTGCGACCGCATCCGTGTCTTGATCTCGTCGGTGATGTGCGGGATGACCTGGACCGTGTCGCCCAGGTACTCGCCGCGCCGCTCCTTCGCGATCACGTGCGAGTAGACCTGACCGGTCGTGACGTTCGCGGAGCCGACCAGGTCGACGTCCAGGAACCGCTCGTAGTGACCGACGTCGAGGTCCGTCTCCGCCCCGTCCTCGGTGACGAACACCTCACCGTGCTGGAACGGGTTCATCGTCCCGGGGTCGACGTTGAGGTAGGGGTCGAGCTTCTGCATGGTGACCCGCAGACCGCGGGACCGCAGGAGTCGTCCCAGGCTGGAGGCGGTCAAGCCCTTGCCCAGTGAGGAGGCGACGCCTCCCGTGACGAAGATGTGCCGGGTCGTGGAGTCCGACCGCCCGGAGAGTCGATTTGCGCGCTCTGCCACGGGCTTCCACTGTACCGGACGCGCGGGGTTTGCGGGACGGGTCCGCCCGACCCGCCGGCCGCGATCCGCCCGGCCGACCGGCTGCGCCGTGGGCCGTGGCAGTCAGTGCGCGGTCGTGTAGTGGCGCGCGAGCTGGGCGAGCACGTCGGGGAGGGTCGGCAGCTCCGCCGCACGCGACCGGGCCGCCTCCCGCAACGCCGCGCGGCGCGCGTCGTCCGCGAGGACCGCGGCCACCGTCCCCCCGAGACCGTGCGCGTCCCCGACGGGCACCAGGACCGCCGCCTCCGCGGTGACCTCCCGCGTGCCGCCCGCGTCGGTCGCGACGACCGCGGCGCCGAGCGCCAGCGCCTCCTGCACGCCGAGCGGCTGCCCCTCCCAGACAGCGGCGGAGGCCACGACGTCCGCGGCGGCCAGGAGGTCCGCGACGTCGTCGCGGCGGCCGAGCAGCCGCACCGGCGCCCCGGTCGCCGCCGCGCGCGCCGCGAGGTCGTCGTGCAGCGGACCGTCGCCCGCGACCACCCAGGTCAGGCCCGGCCGGGTCCGCGCGGCGACCGCGGCGGCGTCCACCAGCGTGTCCAGCCCCTTCTGCGGGGCCAGACGCGCGACCGTGACGACGAGGTCGGCACCGGGCGCCACCCCCAGCCCGGCGCGGACCTGCGCGGACGTGCGCACCGGCGCGGTCCGCGCGGGCGCGGGCACCAGGGCACGCTCCGTCACCCGCGCGCCCTGCGCCCCGGCGAGCGCGACCAGGTCGCCCGAGACACCGAGCACGACGTCCGCGCCGCGCGCCACGACCCGGCCCAGGACCGCGGAGACCCACCGGATCGCGCGGCCGCCGACCGGCAGGTTGTGCAGCGTCACGACCACCCGCGGGCGCGGGCCGGGCCGCACCCCCCCGACCACCCGCACCGCCAGCACCGTCAGCGCCCCGGCCCGCAGGCCGTGCGCGTGCACGGCGTCCGCGTCGCGGGCGAGCGCGGCCAGCCGCGCGACCGCGCGCAGGTCGGAGGCGTGCGGCCGGTCCGCGACCTCGAGGGCCGCGAACCGCACCGGGCCCCCCGCCGGCGCGACGACCTCGGCCAGCGCCGACGGCCCCGCGACCACGACCCGGTCCCCCGCGCCGGCCAGGCCCAGGGCCACCTGGGCCACGTGCCGCGCCACACCGCCCGCGCTCGAGCCGAGGACCTGCAGCACCCGCCGTCCCGTCACCGGTCCGCCCTCCGTCCGTCGTCGTGCCCCGGCGCCGTTCCGTCCCCGGCGGCGTCCTCCGGCGGCAGCGTGCCGGGCACGGCCGCGTCGAGCGGCACCCCGGCCGTCGGGACCGCGGCCCCGCGGCGCAGCAGCCCGGTGAGCGTCGACCGGTCCAGCCCCCACACCAGCGCCGCGACGAGCGCCACCGCCACCGCGCCGCCACCGGCAGCGGCGCACACGGCACCGGGCAGGCCCTCGGTGAACCGCTGCACGACGTCCACCGTCCACCGTCCGGCCACGGTGCCGAGCACCCCGCCGACCAGCAGCACGCCGGACGTCCGCACGATCCCGCGCACCGCGTCCGCGCCCGCCGCCGCGCGCAGCACGAGCACGAGCACGAGCCCGGCGACGAGCATGCCGGTCGAGGTGCCGATGGCCAGCCCGCGCAGGGTCGCGGCGCCGTCGCGCGCCCCCGGGACCAGCACCGCGCACGCGATCCAGGACGCCACGACCACCGTGGCCCAGCCGCTGCTCACCGCGAGCACCGCCAGCCGGCCGCGCTCGAGCGCGTACAGCGCGCGGGAGACGTGGAAGATCAGCCCGAGCCCGAGCAGCCCCGGCGCGATCAGCGTGAGCGCGACGTCCATCGAGGCGATGAGGTCGACGCGGCCCGAGCCGATCAGCGAGAACACGGTGGCGACCGCCGGCGCGACCGCGGCCAGCGCCGCGGCGCCCGCACCCCCGGCGACCAGCACGGCCCGGGTCGTCACCGACGCGAGCGGGGCGTACCCGGCGCGGTCGGTGCGCGCCGCGGCCGCGGCGAGCCGCGGGAACGTGCTGGTGGCCAGCGGGACCGCGAGCACCGCGTACGGCAGCAGGTAGGTCGGCTGCACCATCGACTGGAACACCGTCAGGGCGCCGTCGCCGCCGTACCGCCGGGCCAGCGTGATCGTCACGAGCACCGAGACCTGCTGCGCCACCAGGCCCCCGACCCCGGCCAGCGCGAGCGACCGCGCCCGCCCGGCGACCCCGGGCGGGAACCGCAGCCCGAGCCGCAGCCGCACCCCGGACCGCCACACGGGGACGAGCAGCGGCACCCCCATGGCGAGCACGCCGGCCGTGGTGCCCCAGGCCAGCAGCGCGGCCGCACCGTCCGGCAGGCCCGCGACGTCGGCGGTGCCGGCGCTCAGCCCGGCGTCGGCGAGCATCCGCCCGTAGCCGGCGTACGCCGCGATGACGACGACGCTCGACAGCACCGGGGCGAACGCCGGCCAGAAGAACCTCCGCTGCGCCTGCAGCACCCCGGAGAGCACCACGGCCAGGCCGTACAGCGGCAGCTGGAGGGCGAACACCCGGATGAAGAACGCCACCAGGTCCTGCTCGGCCGCGCTGCCCACGTCCGCGAGCACCGCGATCGGGTGCGCGGCCAGCGCGAGCACCGCGCCGATGAGCGTGAGGACCCCGAGCGTCCACCCGAGCATCCCCGACGCGATCCGCGACACGTCCTCGCGCATCCCGCGCGCGAGCGGAGCGGCGATCACCGGGATCAGCGCACCCGCGAGCGCGCCGCCGGCCGCGACCTCGAACAGGACGTTCGGCAGCGTGTTCGCCCAGTTGTACGCGTCGCCGACCGCCTCCGCGCCGACGGCGCCCGCGAACACCAGGTTCCGCGCGAAGCCCAGCAGCCGGCTGACGACCGTCACGACCGAGATCAGGGCCGCGGCGCCCGCCAGACCAGTCAGGACGCCCCTGCGGGTCACCGCCCGGGCACCTCGTCCGGCACCGGCGGGTCGGCCGGCACGTGCGCCGGGCGCCGCCCCCAGGCGTCGATCTCGCGCAGCACCGGTGTGCGGGCGATCACCTGCGTGAAGCTGACCTTCTCGGACGCCACGGTCAGGCCCACCACCCCCGCGAGCAGGGCGAGGCGCACCGGGCGCGGGCACTGCCGGACCGCGATCGTCCCGAGCACCGCGCCGACGCCGTTCGCACCCGAGTCGCCGAGCATGTCGCGCTCGGCGAGGTCGTCCGGCAGCTCCGCGAGCACCGCGCCGAGCACCGCCGCCGCGGCACCGCCGCCCGGCCCGCCGACGACCGCGGCCGGCGCGGCGGCGAGGCCGGCGGCCTTGAGCGCGCGGCCGGGTCGCAGGTCCAGCAGGTTGACCAGGTTCGCACCGGCCGCGATGAGCGCGCCGTCGACCGCGACGTCCGCGAGCCGGACGAGCACCCCGGGACCGCGGCCCGCCGGGTGCGCGTCGTGCGGGCGGCTCAGCGCCGCCGCGACCAGCGCCCCGGCCCCGATGCCGAGCACCTTGAGGCCGCCCGTCGTGATCTCGCCCCGCGCGAGCGCGCCGAGGTGCCCGCGCAGGCCCTTGCGGACGGCGTCCCGGTCCTCGGTCAGGTCGTCCACGAGGCCGAAGGCGGTCGCGCTGGTCGTCGCGACGGCGAGCGCCAGCCCGTCCCGCACCGAGGGCGCGCCGACCAGCCCGCCCGCCAGCACCCCGGCGGCCACCGCCGGACCCCCGAGCAGGCTGACCGGCTCGCCGCGGTGGTTGGTCCGCTCCCACAGGCGCGCGCCACCCGGCGGGTCGTCGTCCAGCAGGCCGCGCACC
>DAMBCY010000088.1:0-8607 GCA_032056255.1 Cellulomonas sp.
CGCGCTGGCCGCCGTCGTCGACGGGCTCGCGGCCGACACCGACCACGTCGCCCGCGCCCGGTGGGTCGGGCCGGGCGACGACGTCTCCGAGGCGGACAGGGCCATCGCCACCCAGGTCCGTGTCGGCCAGCAGGTGGCGGTCGCGCCGCTGCGCGCCCGGGAGCCGTTCGCGCAGCGGGAGACCGACTTCCTGCTCGAGCACGCGCCCGCCCCCACCAAGGTCACGACCATCGGCCCGCTCAGCCTCGCCGAGGCGTGGTTCGGGCCGGCCAGCAGACCCGCGTACCCGACCGCGCAGCACCTGATCGACGACGTCGTGGCCCTGCAGGGCGCCGAGCTCGCACGGATCGCCCGCCAGGGCGTCACGCACGTCCAGCTCGACTCCGTGCTGTACGTGACGAAGCTGTCGCAGCCCGACGAGGTCGCCCGGATCGCCGCCGCGTTCGACGTCGCGCCCCACGAGCTGCTCGGCCGGGTGCTCGCGGCCGACAACGCGGTCCTCGCGGCGGGCAGGGCGGCGGGGGCGACCACCGGTGTGCACATCTGCCGCGGCAACAACCGCTCGGCCTGGGTGCCGGACACCGGCACCTACGAGGTCGCGGTGGGCGCGCTGTCCGAGCTGGTGGTCGACCGGCTGCTGCTGGAGTACGACTCCGACCGTGCCGGGGACTTCGCCCCGCTGCGGCACGTCCCGTCGGGCACGACCGTGGTCCTCGGCCTGGTCACCTCCAAGTTCGCGCCGCTGGAGACCCGCGAGGACCTGCTGCGCCGCATCGAGGAGGCCGCCCGGTACGTGCCCGTGGAGCGCCTGGCGCTCAGCCCGCAGTGCGGGTTCGCCTCGACCGCCCCGGGCAACCGGGTCACCTGGGACGACCAGCGCCGCAAGCTCGAGCTCGTCGTCTCGGTCGCCGACGAGGTCTGGGGCTCCGGGGGCCGGGCTCAGCCCTTGGTGTAGAAGCGCTCCGGGGCGACCTCGACCACCACGCGCAGGTCGGGGTCGCCCACGGGGAACCGGACGCCGTACCTGTCCTGCAGGGCGAGGCAGAACGCCGCGCCCGGGTCGGGGCGCACGGTCGCGGTGCCCTGCACCTCGACGAACCGGTACGGGTCGCGCGGGTCGACGACCGAGAACGCGATCGCCGCGTGGCGGCGCAGGTCGTCGTACTTCGCGCGCCGCGTCGTGTGCGTGAACCGCAGGGTGGTCCCGTCCCAGTCGAACCACATGACGTGGCTGCGGGGCCGGCCGTCGGGCCGGATCGTGGCGAGGTGCCCGAAGCCCGGCGCCGTCAGCAGCGCGGCGTGCGAGGCGGGCAGGGTCGGCGAGGTGGGCACGTCGGGGGGTCAGCGGCCGGCGCCGGTGGTGGCCGGGACCGGGATGTCGTAGGTGAAGACGAGCAGGCGCTGCCCGCCGTCCACGACGAGGGTCTCCCGCTCGCGCCGCCGGACGAACCCGAGCTGCTCGTAGAGGCGGTGCGCGTCGCGCATCTGCGGGCCGGAGCGGATGCCGATGCGGGTCAGCCCCTGGGCGCGCGCGAGCCCCACGGTGTGCGCGACCAGCGCCCGCCCGACGCCGCGGCCACGTGCCGTGGGCGCGACGCCGAGCAGCCGGAACCCGAACTCCGGGACGCCGTCGGGCGCGGGCTCGGCCGACCGCAGCGCGGCGGGGTGCGGCGTCAGCACGGCGCCGGCGAAGGTCGCGGACCCCGGGAGCTCGGCCACCCACACGTCGTGGGTCGCGGCGTGCTCCGGCACCCGGCGCAGGTTCTCGCGGTACCAGTCGGTGATGGTGAAGGTCGCGGTGAACGCGGCCTCGAGCACGTCGGCCACCGCGACGTGCTCGTCCGGGCGGGCGGCGCGCACCCGCACGGCGCCGGGGACGCCGGCGCGGCCGCCGCTCACGCGCCACCGCCGTCCTGCTCGAGGGCGACGAGCTCGATCCGGAACCCGTCGCCCTCCCGCCGGACCCGGCCCGCGGTGGGGAACGGCAGGTGCGCCGCGACCAGCAGCGTCGGGGTGTCCGCCACCTCGTCGAGCACCGCGAGGCGCTGCGCGGCCGCGTCGGCGTCGGACACGCAGTAGCGGGTGCTCCACGCGGGCCGGGCGAGCTGGACGGCGTGGTGCAGCATGTCGCCCACGAACAGCGCCCGCTCGCCCGCCGAGCGGACCTCGAGGTAGGTGTTCCCGGGGGTGTGGCCGGGGGCGGGCACGACCCGGATCTCCGGGGTGACGTCGACCGGTCCGGTGACCAGGTCCAGCACGCCGGCCTCGTGCAGGGGGACGACGCTGTCGGCGACGTAGTCGCCGGTGCGCTCGAGCAGCGGCCGGGCCTGCGGACCGGTCCAGAACGCGTACTCGTCCCGGGCCAGGACGTACCGGGCGCGGGGGAAGGTCGGCGCCCAGCCCCCGGCGCCGTCGGGCCGGGTCGCGAACCCGACGTGGTCGACGTGGACGTGGGTCAGGACGACGAGGTCGATGTCCTGCGGGCCGATGCCCAGGAGCCCGAGCTGCTCGAGCCAGGGCCGGCGCTGCTGGTGGAAGGCGGGGTTGCGCCGGTCCTTGCCGTTGCCGCCGCCGGTGTCGACGAGCACCCAGCCGGACGGGGTCGCCAGCAGGTGGGCCTGCTGGTTCAGCCGCAGCCGCCCGCCGGTCACGTGCGGCTCCCGGGCGTACCAGGCGTCGGGGTCCCAGGGCTGCGCGGCGGTCTGGGGGAAGAACTCCTCGGGCAGCGGGAGGTAGTCGAGCTCGCGCAGCGGGTGGACGGTGACGTCGCCCACGCGGAACGCGGGCAGGACACCCGTGGTCTGCGGGGTGTCGACCCACCGGACGGGTGCGGAGGTCATCGGGCGGATCCTTCCGTCGTGCGGTCCCGCAGCCGCCGGGTGGCGTCCTGGACCGCGGTGAGGACGCGGGCGCGGGTGCGACCGAACTCGGCCGACGACCGCGTGGTGAGCTGGGTGCGCCCCGCGGGGAGCGGCACGAGGACGTCGTCGACGACCCCGGCGCCGCGGGCGCCGAGCACGATCACGCGGTCGCTGACGTACACGGCCTCGTCGATGTCGTGCGTGACCAGCAGCACCGTCACCCCGAGCCGGGCCCACAGGTCGCGCACGAGGTCCTCCAGGTCGCCGCGGGTCTGGGCGTCGACCGCGGCGAACGGTTCGTCCAGCAGCAGCACGGACGGCTCGGTGACCAGGGCGCGCGCGATGGCGACCCGCTGCTGCATGCCCCCGGAGAGCTGCCACGGGTACCGGCGGCCGACGTCGCCGAGGCCGACGGAGGCGAGGGCGCGGGCCGCGAGCTGCTCGCGCTCGCGGCGCGCGGTGGTGCGCTCCAGGGGGAGCGCGACGTTCTGCGTCACGGTCAGCCACGGGAACAGGCTCCGGGCGTAGTCCTGGAAGACGAGCGCCAGGCCGTCCGGCGGCCCGGTGACGGTCCGCCCGTCCACCGCGACCACGCCGCCGGTCGGCCGGGTCAGGCCGGACAGCAGCCGGAGCAGCGTCGACTTGCCGCAGCCGGAGGGTCCGACGACCGCGACGTTCGACCCGGCGGCGACGTCGAGCTCCAGCCCGGCGAACACGGGCTGCTCTCCGTCGGGGGTCGGGTAGGACATCCGCAGGTCGCGGAGGGTGAGGTCGGCGCCGTGCGCGGTCATCGGGAGGCTCCTTCCGGGGCGTTCATCGCGGTGTGCCAGCGCAGGACCCGGCGGCCGGCGAGCGTCAGGAGCCCGGACAGCGCCGCGCCGAGCACGCCGACCAGGAGCACGCCGCTCCACATCTCCGGGAGGGCGAAGGTGCGCTGGAACCGCACCACCATGTGGCCCAGGCCGTCGGTGCTCATGAGCATCTCGCCGACGACCATGAGGACGACCGCGATGGCGAGCGACTGGCGCGCCCCGCTGACGTACTGGGGGCTCGCGGCCCGGGCCAGCAGCCGGTAGCGGCGCCACCGGCTCAGGTGCAGCACGCGCGCGGTCTCGGTCTGCACCGCGGGGACCGCCCGCACGCCGTCGATCGTGGTGAGCAGCATGGGCCAGGTGGCGCCGACCGCGATGGTCGCGATCTTGGTGCCGGGGCCGACGCCGAAGGCGACCAGGAAGATCGGCACCAGGGCGGGCGCGGGCAGCGCGCGCAGGAACGTCAGCGCGGGCTCCAGCACCGCCTCGAGCCGGGGCGAGGCGCCGATGACCGTCCCGGCGACGAGCGCGGCCACCGCCGCGAGACCGAACCCCGCGGCGAGCCGGGCCAGGCTCGGCCACACGTGCTGCGCCCACACCTCGGGCGACCAGGCGGTGGGGGCGACCGCGAGCACCTCGCGCAGCGGCGGGACGAAGAACCCGCCCCACGCGTCGGTGGCGACCCAGGCCAGCGCGACCAGGACGACCGGCAGGCCGAGCAGCCGCGCGACGCGGCCGCCGGTCCGGGCGGCGGCGCTCACCGCTGCCCGACCCGGACGGACTCGTGCCAGTGCAGGACGCGTCGCTCCCCGGCGCGCAGCACGGCGGCGATCAGGACCCCGAGGAGGCCGATCACGAGGAGCAGCGCGGACATCTCGTCCACGGCGCCGCCGGACTGGGCCGACCAGAGCGCCCGGCCCAGGTTGTCGCCCCCCATGACCAGCCCGGCGGTGACGACCAGCGCCAGCGCCACGGACGAGGCCAGGCGCAGCCCCGTCGCGAACCACGGGAGGACGGTGGGCAGCACGAGGTGCCGCCAGCGCTGCCACCGGGTCAGGCGCAGCGTGCGCGCCGTGTCGCGAGCGACCCGGTCGGTACTCCCGAGCCCGTGCGCGACCTGCAGCAGGATGATCCAGATGCTGGAGTACGCGGCGAGCAGGGCGGCGGACCGCAGGCCGACCGGGACGACCAGCACGAGCACGGGCACGAGCACCACCGGCGGCACGGCGCGCAGGAAGTCGAGCGTCGAGCGGGTCGCGCGCTCCACCGGCGGCCAGGCGCCGACCGCCAGCCCGAGCGCGGTGCCCAGGACGACGGCCGCGCCGAGCCCGAGCGCCCAGGCCAGGAGCGTCTGCCCGACCGCACCCCAGAAGCCGCCGTCGGCCAGCAGCAGGCCGAGGGCGCGCAGGACGCGCGACAGCGGCGGCAGGACCTCGGGGCCCAGCCCGGCGGCGCGGGGCACGACCTCGAGCAGGAGGAGGGTGCCGAGCAGCCCGGCCGCGCGCAGGGTGCCGAGGCCCACGGGCCGGCGCGCGGGCGCGGTGCCCCCGTCCGGCCGGACGGGGGCACCGGGGTCGGTCCGCAGCAGGGTCACGGCAGGACGAACGTGTCGAGGTCGGGGTCGTCGGTGATCAGCCCGTCGCGCTTGGCGTACCCCGTGAGCTTCGTCAGCGCCGACTCGCTGATGTCGTCCTGCCAGCCCGTGATCGTGATCTTCGCCGCGACCTCGGCCGGGATCGACGTGAACTCGGGGATCGTGGCGCGGACCTCGTCCTCGTGGTCGCGCGCGTAGGCGTACGACTCGCGGACGGCGGCGCGGAAGCCCTCGACGACCTCGGGCTCCGCCGCCGCGAACTCCTGCGAGGTGTACCAGGCCGACACGGTGAGGTCCTCGGCGAGGTCGGTGAACCCCCACCCGACCGCGGTGGCGCCCTGGCTGAGCGCCGCGGTGAGGAAGGGCTCCACGACCCACGCCGCGTCGACCGACCCGCTCGACAGGGCCGCCGGGACGTCCGGGAACGGGACCTCGACGAGCTCGATCGCGTCCGGGTCCCCGCCGTCGGCGGCCACCGCCTCGCGGGCGGCCGCGGCGGCGATGTTCGTCAGCGAGTTCGACGAGACGACCTTGCCCTCCAGCTCGGAGGCCCGCGTCACGGCGGAACCGGCCGGGACCACGAGGGCGCCGTAGTCCGCACCGGCGACACCGGTGGACGCGGACGCCGGGACGACCGCCGTGACGCCGAGCCCGCGCGACGACGCGGCCAGGAGCGTCGTCAGGTCGGCGTTGCTGATCGCGACCTGGCCGGACAGCACGGTGGGCACCGAGACCGCGTCGGCGTTGCTCGTGTCGAGCCGGAGGTCGATCCCGTGGTCGGCGAAGAACCCCTGCTCCTGCCCGAGGATCAGCGGGACCACGTGGCTGAGCGGCTGGGAGGTCACGGTCAGCGGATACAGCTCCTGCTCCCCGGCGGCGGTCCCGGCGGTCGTCCCGTCGGACGGTCCGGCGGCCGTCGGGGAGGCGGAGCAGGCAGCCACCAGCAGCACGCCGGCGGCGGCCAGCAGGGTCGCGGTCAGGGGGCGACGGGACATGGGGGTCTCCTTGTCGGTGTTCGGGCGGTCCGGCGCGCACCGGGGGACGCGCGCCGGGGAGGACGGTCAGTCGAGGTGGTCGGCGAAGAGCTCGGTGGACAGGTAGCGCTCCCCGGTGTCGGGGAGCACCACGACCAGGAGCCGGCCGGCGTTCTCGGGGCGGCGGGCCACCTCGAGGGCCGCCCAGAGCGCGGCGCCGGAGGAGATGCCGACCAGCAGGCCCTCCTCGCGCGCCGCGCGCCGGGCCAGCGCGATCGCGGCGTCGGACGGGACGTCCACGACCTCGTCGTAGACGTCCCGGTCGAGGGTCCGGGGGATGAGGTTCCCGCCGATGCCCTGGATCTTGTGCGGTCCGGCCTCGCCCCCGGTGAGCAGGGCCGACTCGGCCGGCTCGACGCCGATCACCTGGACGCCGGGACGGCGCTCGCGCAGCACCTGGCCGACGCCGGTGATCGTGCCGCCGGTGCCGACGGCCGCGACCAGGATGTCGACCTGCCCGTCGGTGTCCGCCCAGATCTCCTCGGCGGTCGTCCGGCGGTGGGCGGCGGGGTTGGCGGGGTTGTCCGACTGGCCGGACAGGAAGGCCGTCGGGTCCTCCGCGACGATCTGCTCGGCGACGTCCTTCGCGGCCTTCAGGCCCAGCTCACCGGGCGTGAGCAGGACCTCGGCGCCGAACGCGCGCAGCAGGGCGCGCCGCTCGACCGACAGCGAGTCGGGCAGCACGATCGTGACGCGGTACCCCCGCAGGGCGCCGACCCACGCCAGCGCGATCCCCGTGTTGCCGCTGGTCGACTCCACGACCCGGCCGCCGGGCCGCAGGAGACCACGGCGCTCGGCGTCGTCGACGATGGACAGGCCGATGCGGTCCTTGGCGCTGCCCGCGGGGTTGAAGCCCTCCAGCTTGGCGACGACCTGGACCGGGAGCCCCGCGGCGAGCGACCGGATGCGCACGAGAGGGGTCGATCCGACGAGCTCGGTGGAGTCGGTGAACACACGGGACATGGGGGAGCAGGACCTTCGGTGGGAGGCGGACGCGCCGAGCAGGAGGGTCCGCGGCGCGCTCGGTGCGCGCCGGGAGCCCGGGCGAGGACAGCGGGGGCGGCTCAGGCCGGACAGCGCCACATCGTCGGGCTCCTGGGGGTCGACAGCTTGCCCGGACCTGGTGGCCGGACCGAGTCGTCACCCGGGGCACCCCGCCTGCGAGGGAGGGTTGCCGGTCAGCGAGCCGGGGCTTCGCGCTGACACTCGTGACTCACGAAGAACCTAACCGATCACGACGGCGAGCCGAAGCGTCGCCCCCCACGTTCTTGCGTGGTGAGACGTCGTGTCGGCGAGGGAGCGACGAGAAGTCCGAACGTTCCCGAACGTCCGCCGGGCCCCCGTGGTCCGGCGCCCGAGCAGACGCCCGGGGCCGGGGCCACCTCGGTCTCGCACCCGGTCCCGGAGGGGTGCCCGACCGGCCTCGGAGTTCGGTGACGCGTACGCCGGCGATCCCGGCTGGGCCGAGCCGCTCGACGCCGCCCTGCTCGACGGCGAGCTGGCCGTACCGCTGCCCGCAGGGGGGTGCGCGTACGTCGTCGGGGACGAGGGCGTGACGGACTCCGGTTCCCGCTACCGGAAGCTCGTCGTCACGTACTTCAACCTCGACACCCCCGGGCGGCTCACGCAGGCCGACCTGCGTGCCTGGGGCGAGGACGCCGTCACGCCAGGGGCGAACACGGGACGCCCCGGGCACACCCCGCCGTTAGCATCGAACAACGCCGCCTCGTCGTGCGTGGCGCAGGGTCACCGGGACCCGGCCCGGACGACGAGCACGCCGCTCGTGAGGAGTGCACATGTTCGAGAGATTCACGGACCGAGCCCGTCGCGTGGTCGTCCTCGCCCAGGAAGAGGCGCGGATGCTCAACCACAACTACATCGGCACCGAGCACATCCTCCTGGGTCTGATCCACGAGGGGGAGGGTGTCGCGGCCAAGGCCCTGGAGTCGCTGAACATCTCGCTCGACGCGGTGCGCGCCCAGGTGCAGGAGATCATCGGCGAGGGCCAGCAGGCCCCGAGCGGGCACATCCCGTTCACGCCGCGTGCCAAGAAGGTGCTGGAGCTGTCGCTGCGCGAGGCGCTGCAGCTCGGCCACAACTACATCGGGACCGAGCACATCCTGCTCGGCCTGATCCGCGAGGGCGAGGGCGTGGCCGCCCAGGTCCTCGTGCAGCTCGGCGCGGACCTGAACCGCGTCCGTCAGACGGTCATCCAGCTGCTCTCCGGCTACGAGGGCGGCGCCCAGGGCGGCAAGGAGACCGCGGGCGCCGGGGTGGGCCAGGGTGCGGAGTCCGGCCAGAACGCC
>DAMBCY010000088.1:8617-12448 GCA_032056255.1 Cellulomonas sp.
ACCGCGTGCGCCAGCAGGTCATCCAGCTGCTGTCCGGCTACCAGGGCAAGGAGCCCGTGGCCGCCGGCGGCCCGCAGGAGGGCCAGCCCTCCGGCTCCGCCGTCCTCGACCAGTTCGGCCGCAACCTGACGCAGGCCGCGCGCGAGGGCAAGCTCGACCCGGTCATCGGGCGCGAGAAGGAGATCGAGCGGGTCATGCAGGTGCTGTCCCGCCGCACCAAGAACAACCCGGTGCTGATCGGCGAGCCCGGCGTCGGCAAGACTGCCGTCGTCGAGGGCCTGGCCCAGGACATCGTCCGCGGCGACGTGCCGGAGACGCTGAAGGACAAGCAGCTCTACACGCTCGACCTCGGCGCGCTGGTGGCCGGTTCCCGGTACCGCGGTGACTTCGAGGAGCGCCTGAAGAAGGTGCTCAAGGAGATCCGCACCCGCGGCGACATCATCCTGTTCATCGACGAGATCCACACCCTCGTGGGTGCCGGTGCCGCCGAGGGCGCGATCGACGCCGCCAGCATCCTCAAGCCGATGCTGGCGCGCGGCGAGCTGCAGACCGTCGGCGCCACGACCCTCGACGAGTACCGCAAGTACGTCGAGAAGGACCCGGCCCTGGAGCGCCGCTTCCAGCCGATCCAGGTCTCCGAGCCGAACCTGCAGCACGCGATCGAGATCCTCAAGGGCCTGCGCGACCGGTACGAGGCGCACCACCGCGTGTCGATCACCGACGGCGCCCTGGTGGCCGCCGCGACGCTGGCCGACCGGTACGTCAACGACCGGTTCCTGCCGGACAAGGCGATCGACCTGGTCGACGAGGCCGGCGCCCGCCTGCGCATCCGCCGCATGACGGCTCCGCCGGAGCTGCGCGAGCTCGACGAGCAGATCGCCGAGACGCGCCGCGACAAGGAGTCGGCCATCGACGAGCAGGACTTCGAGAAGGCCGCGCGGCTGCGCGACCAGGAGAAGCAGCTCGGGCTGAAGCGCCAGGAGAAGGAGAAGGCCTGGAAGTCGGGCGACCTCGACGCGGTCGCGGAGGTCGACGAGGAGCTCATCGCCGAGGTGCTGGCGCTGGCCACCGGCATCCCGGTGTTCAAGCTCACCGAGGAGGAGTCGAGCCGCCTGCTGCACATGGAGGACGAGCTGCACAAGCGCGTCGTCGGGCAGGAGTCGGCGATCAAGGCCCTCTCGCAGGCGATCCGCCGCACGCGCGCCGGGCTCAAGGACCCGAAGCGCCCCGGCGGCTCGTTCATCTTCGCCGGCCCCACGGGCGTCGGGAAGACCGAGCTGGCCAAGGCGCTCGCCGAGTTCCTGTTCGGGGACGAGGACGCGCTGATCCAGCTCGACATGTCCGAGTTCTCGGAGAAGCACACCGTCTCGCGGCTGTTCGGCTCGCCCCCGGGCTACGTCGGGTACGACGAGGGCGGCCAGCTCACCGAGAAGGTGCGCCGCAAGCCGTTCTCGGTCGTCCTGTTCGACGAGGTCGAGAAGGCGCACGCGGACATCTTCAACTCGCTGCTGCAGATCCTCGAGGACGGTCGCCTGACCGA
The DNA here is from genome assembly GCA_032056255.1 of Cellulomonas sp. GTDB lineage: Bacteria > Actinomycetota > Actinomycetes > Actinomycetales > Cellulomonadaceae > Cellulomonas. The sequence continues at coordinate 10,158 of DAMBCY010000088.1, forward strand.
CTCGCAGGGCCGGGTGGTCGACTTCAAGAACACCGTGATCATCATGACCACGAACCTCGGCACCCGGGACATCGCCAAGGGCGTCCAGACCGGCTTCCAGGCCGGCGGCGACCTGTCGACGTCGTACGAGCGCATGAAGGCGAAGGTCAACGACGAGCTCAAGACGCACTTCCGTCCGGAGTTCCTCAACCGCGTCGACGACGTGGTCGTGTTCCCGCAGCTCTCGCAGCCGGAGATCTTCCAGATCGTCGACCTGATGATCGCGAAGCTCGACGCCCGTCTGCGCGACAAGGACATGGGGATCGAGCTCACCGAGGCGGCCAAGAAGCTGCTCTCGGAGAAGGGCTACGACCCCGTCCTGGGCGCCCGGCCGCTGCGCCGCGCGATCCAGCGGGAGATCGAGGACGCGCTGTCCGAGAAGATCCTGTTCGGCGAGGTGCGCGCCGGTCAGCAGATCGTCGTGGACGCGCACGGCGAGGGCATCCTCGGCGAGTTCGTGTTCCGCGGCGAGGAGCGGCGCTCCCGGCCGAAGGAGCCGGCCGCCGTCGGGGCGCACTCCGCCGGGACGCCGGGCTCGGGCACGGACGTCCCGCCGGCGCCGCCGATCGCGTCGTCCGGCGACGGCGGCACGGGGCTCCTGCCCGCCTGACCGCAGCACCGCACCCGCGAGGGCCGGGTCCGCACCAGCACCGGTGCGGACCCGGCCCTCGCGGCGTCCGCGGGTGCCGGCGAGCCCGGTCGGGCCGGCGCGCGCGGGGCCGTCCCCGCCGGAGGCCCGCCGCCGTGCCCCGGTCTGGGTGCTAGCGCCCGGACCAGCGCGAACGCGGCCCGGCGCCTGGGTGCTCGCACCCAGGCCGGGGCGGTTCCGGGTGCGGGAATGCGCCTACCCTGTGCCGCATGGCCGGACAGGTGACGCTGAGCGATGTCGCGCGTGAGGCGGGGGTCTCCCTCGCGACGGCATCCCGCGCGCTGAACGGGAGCGCGAACCGCACCGTCGGCGCGGAGCTCCGCGAACGGGTCCAGGCGGCGGCGCTCCGGCTGCGGTACTCGCCGGACGGGATCGCCCAGGCCATGGCGCGCGGGCGCACGACGTCCCTCGGCCTGGTGGTGCCCGACATCGCGGACCCGTACTTCGCCGCCATCGCGGCGGGCGTGGCGGAGGCGGCGGACGAGGCCGGGCTCACCGTGACCCTGGCGTCGACCCGGCAGGACCCGTACCGCGAGGTGGAGATCGTCGGGCTCATGGTGCGGCAGCGCGCCCGCGCCGTGGTCCTGGCCGGCGCGGGGCGGGGTGACGACGCGAGCGAGGCCGCGCTGCGTGCGGCGCTGGACTCGTTCCGTGCGGTGGGCGGCTCGGTCTCGGTGATCGGGCGGGCCGCGCGCGGCACGGACACCGTCGTGATCGGCGACCGCGAGGGCGCGGCGGAGCTGGTCCGGGCGCTGCACCGGCGGGGCTACCGGCGGTTCGCCGTCCTGGGGGGCCCCGAGCGGCACACCGCCGCGGCCGACCGTCGCGCCGGGTTCCTCGCGGCGGCCGCCGAGCTCGGCTGCGCCGCCCCGCAGCAGGTCCCCGGCGACCTCACGCGCGACGGCGGTCACGCTGCGATGACCCGGCTGCTCGGCGCGCGCGGCGACGTCGAGGTGGTGCTCGCGGCGAACGACGTGGTGGCCGTGGGCGCGCTCGCCGCCGCCCGCGATGCCGGGGTCTCCGTCCCCGGTGACCTGGCCGTCGCCGGGTTCGACGGCGTCGACGTCCTGCGTGACGTGACGCCGGGGCTGACCACGGTCCGGCTGCCGCTGGTGGAGATCGGGGCCGCGGCGGTGCGCCTGGTGCTGCAGCCGCCGTCGGCCGAGCCGGTGCTGGTGCCGGTCTCGGGCGAGGTCGTGCTGCGGGAGTCGACCCCCGCGCTGACCTGACCGGTCCTGCGGTCGCCCGCGTGCACGCGGGTGCCCGGGCGCCAGGGCGCGCGCGGGTACCGTCGCGGGATGAGCACCCCCGCCGGGCACCGGGTGAGCGACCCCGAGGTCCCCCTGCACGTCCAGGTCGCCGGGGCGGGGCAGGTGCTCCTGCTCCTGCACGGCAACGGCGAGGACGGGGACTCTCTCGCCCCGGTCGCCGCCGACCTGGCGCGGGACTTCCGCGTGCTCACGCCCGACGCGCGCGGGCACGGGCGCTCGCCCCGGGGGGCCGGGCCGCTGACGCTCGCGCGCATGGCGGACGACGTCGCCGCGGTGCTGGTCGCGGCGGGTGCGGGCGGGGCGGCGCCGGCCGAGAGCAGGGTGGCCGGGGC
>DAMBCY010000089.1:0-12163 GCA_032056255.1 Cellulomonas sp.
TCCTTCGTCGACGTGCGGTGCTGTGCCGAGCATTTCGGACTCCGAGAGTCGGTAATTGGGACCATCGTCCCCGGACGACGGTCGGCGGCCGCCTCACGATGGAGAAGGCGCGGGCCCCGTGCTCGCCCCCGGACCGGACGCGACGACGCGCCGGCACCACCACCTGGAGGGTGCAGCACCATGGACTTCGGCCTGACGGACGAGCAGGAGCTCCTGCTCTCGAGCCTCGACGACCTGCTCGCTCGCGAGTGCCCCGAGTCGTACATCGCGGAGCTCGACGCGACGCACCAGCCGCCCACGGCGTTCCGCAAGGCGCTGCACGAGGCCGGCTTCGCGTCCCTCGGCTTCCCGGAGGAGTACGGCGGCACCCCCGTCGACGCGACCACGCTCGTGCTGCTCGCCGCCCGCGTCGCCCGGCAGGGCCTGAACAACGGCTACGGCCTGGAGCTGCTGCAGGCGATGGACATCCTCGAGTTCGGGTCCGAGGAGCAGAAGCAGGAGGTCCTCGGGCTGCTGGCCTCCGGCGACGTGCCGTTCGCCCTCGGGTTCACCGAGCCGGGCGCCGGCTCCGACAACGCCGCGATGGCCTGCACCGCCGTGCACCACGACGGCATGGTGACCTTCAACGGCACCAAGACGCTCATCACCAACGCCCTGCAGTCCAGGTACCTGCTGCTCATGGCGAAGGACCCGGCGGTCGCGAACCCGCGCGAGGCCATCTCGATGTACCTGGTCCCGATGGACGCCCCCGGCCTGACCACGAACCGGCTGGAGAAGATCGTCTGGCACATCTCGGACTCCTGCGAGATCTTCCTCGACGACGTCACGGTGCCCGAGTCCTGCCTGGTCGGCGTCAAGGGCGCCGGCTTCAAGCAGCTCATGCGCAACTTCGAGATGGAGCGGCTCGTCATCGCCTCGCAGTGCTGGGGCCTGGCCGAGTGCGCGTTCGAGGACGCCGCCACCTACGCCGCGCAGCGGCGGCAGTTCGGCCGCCCGATCGGCGACTTCCAGCTGATCCAGCAGAAGCTCACGGACATGGCGATCAAGGTCGAGAACATGCGCAACCTCGTGCTGCGCACCGCGTGGATGCTCGACCAGGACGTCCCGCTGAAGAGCCAGGGCGCGCTCGCGAAGCGGTACTGCGGCATGGCGGCGTTCGAGGTCGCCGACGAGGCGATGCAGATCTTCGGCGGCGTCGGCGTGACCGTCGGCACCCGGGTCTCGCGCCTGTGGCGGGACATCCGCGGCCACCGGTTCGGCGGCGGCACCGACGAGATCATGGTGCACATCGCCGGCCGGCAGATCGTCAAGGACCACGCCTGAGCGCCCCGCGCCCCCACCCCTGACCCCCGCCCGGAGGAGAACCCCCATGAAGATCGTCGTCGCCTGCAAGTGGGCGCCGAACCCCCAGGACGCCGAGGTGCGCCCCGACGGTGCCGTCGACTGGAGCCGCGCCAAGAGCGCGGTGAGCGAGCACGACCCGGTCGCGTTCGAGGTCGCCCGCCGGCTCGCGGACGCCACCGGCGGCGAGGTCGTCGCCCTGTCCGTGGGCCCGGCCGCGTCCGACAGCCCGCTCGCCCGCAAGTCCGCGCTGTCCCGCGGCGCCGACCGGCTCGTGCTCGTCGCCGACGACGCACTGACCGGCCTGGGCAGCACCGGCACCGCCGCGGTGCTCGCCGCCGCGGTCCGGGCGCTGGACGACGTGGACCTGGTGCTCGCGGGTCCCGAGTCCGTCGACAACGGCGACCGGCAGGTCCCGCTCACCCTCGCCGGCCACCTCGGCTGGACCGGCGTCGCCGGCGTGGTCGACGTGCGGGCGGAGGGCACCGGGCTGGTGGTCGAACGCGGCACCGACACCGGCGTCCAGGTGCTCGACGTGACCGGCCCTGCCGTGCTCGCGGTGACCGCCGACGCGGCCGTCCCGCGCGTGCCGGGCATGAAGGACATCCTCGGCGCGGCCAAGAAGCCGACCGACGTCCTCACGCTCGCCGACCTCGACGTGCCCGCCGTCGCCACGGCCGAGGTCGTGGGCACCGCCCGGCCCGCACCGAGCGCGCGCGGCCGGCACGTCATCACCACCGCCGACCCCGCGGCGGCCGCCGCCGAGCTGGTCGACGCCCTGCGCGCCGCCGGCGCCCTGTGACCGCGCCCGCGCGGAGAGGAGCACGAACATGAACGAGAGCACCCTGGTGCTGGTGGACGGCGACGCCGCGGTCGCGGGGCCGGTCGCCCTGGCGCGCGCGGCCGCCGGTGACGGGACGGTCGCCGCCGTGGTCGTCGGCCCACGGGCCGTGGCCGAGCAGGTCGCCGCGTCCGGCGTGGACGAGGTGCGGTGGCTCGGCGAGCCCGGCGCCGGCGTGCCGGTCGAGGCGTGGGCGGGCGCGGTGGCCGACGTGGTGGCCGCGGCGGCACCCCGGCTGGTCGTCGCGACCACGCGGGACGGCGGGCGCGCGCTCGCCGGCGCGGTCGCGGCCCGGTGCGGCGCACCGGTGCTGACCGGTGCGACCGACGTGGTCCTGGACGCCGGCGGCGTGGTCGTCACCCGCGACGTGCACGGCGGCATCGCGAGCCGCACCGAGCGCGTCACCGGCGGCCCGGCGGTCGTCACCGTCCCGGCCGGCGGGGCGGTCGCGCCCGTCGCGGCACCCGTGACCGTGACCGGGGCGGCGGGCACCCCGTCGGCGGCGGTGCGGGTGCGCGAGGAACGCGCCTCCGGCCGCGAGTCCGTCGACCTGGGCGGCGCGCGCGTGGTCGTCGGCATCGGCCGCGGCCTCAAGGCCCGGGAGGACCTGGCCGTCGTCGAACGCCTGGCCGCCGCGCTGGGCGGCGAGGTCGCCTGCTCCCGCCCGCTGGCCGAGGGCCACGACTGGCTGACCAAGGACCGGTACATCGGCATCTCCGGGCAGCACGTCGCCCCCGACCTGTACGTGGCCGCGGGCATCTCCGGCCAGGTGCAGCACATGGTCGGCGTCGCGGGGGCGAAGGTCGTCGTCGCGATCAACTCCGACGCGGACGCGCCGATCTTCGCGCAGTGCGACCACGGCGTCGTCGGCGACCTCTACGCGGTGCTCCCGGCCCTGGCCGCGGCGCTGGAGGCGTGAGCGTCGTGTCCGAGATGGAGCCCGACTTCGACGTCGTGGTGGTCGGCGCGGGGCCCGCGGGCTCCGTCGCCGCCCACCGCCTCGCGAGCGCCGGCCTGTCCGTCGCCCTGATCGAGCGCGGCGAGGCCCCCGGGACCAAGAACCTGTCCGGCGGCGTCCTGTACGGCCGGGTGCTGGACCAGGTGTTCCCCGGGTTCGCCGACGAGGCGCCGGTGGAGCGCCGGATCACCCGGCACGTCACCACGTTCCTCACGCCGGACTCGGCGGTGTCCCTGGACTACGCGTCGCAGAAGCTGACCGCCCCGGTCAACGCCGTCACGGTGCTGCGGGCGAAGTTCGACCCGTGGCTCGCCGAGCGCGCCGAGGAGGCCGGGGCGTACCTCATGCCCGGCGTCCGGGTGGACGCGCTGCTCACCGAGCCGGCGCCCAGGGCTCCCGGCGGCGTGCGCGTCGTCGGCGTCCGGGCCGGGGAGGACGAGCTGCGCGCCCGGGTCGTGGTCGCCGCGGACGGGGTGAACTCGTTCCTGGCGCGCGAGGCCGGGCTGCGGCCGACCGAGCCGCTGAACCACCTCGCGGTGGGCGTGAAGGCCGTGGTCCGGCTGCCGCGCACGACGATCGAGGACCGGTTCGGTCTCACCGGTGACGAGGGGGCGGCGCACGCGCTGGTCGGCGACTGCACCCGCGGCGTCGGCGGCGGGGCGTTCCTCTACACGAACACCGAGTCGCTGTCCGTGGGCGTCGTGCTCCGGCTGGACGACCTCGTCGCGTCCGGGCACACCGCCGCGGGGATCTTCGACCACCTGGTCGAGCACCCCGGCCTCGCGCCGCTGCTGCGCGGCGGCGAGATGGTCGAGTACGGGTCGCACCTCGTCGCGGAGGGCGGGCTGGCGATGCTCGGCACGCTGGCCACCGACGGCCTGGTCGTCGTCGGGGACGCCGCCGGGCTGACCATCAACTCCGGGCTCACCGTGCGGGGCATGGACCTCGCCATCGGGTCCGGGATCGCCGCGGGTGACGCGGTCGTCGAGGCGGTCGCCGCGGGCGACGTCACCGCCGCGGGGCTCGCTGGCTACCAGCGGCGGATCGACGAGGGCTTCGTCGGGCAGGACCTGCGCACCTACGCGAGGGCGCCGAAGTTCCTCGAGCGTCCCCGGATGTACGGGGCGTACGGCGAGCTCGCCGCCGACCTGTTCCACGACGTGTTCAGCCTCGACACCACGCCGCGCAAGCACCTGGCGGCGGTGGCCCGGACGGCCCTCGGGCGGTCCGGCATCGGGATCCGGCAGGTGCTCAGCGACGGATGGGCGGGGGTGCGCGCACTGTGAAGGCACCATCGGTCCCCGAGCGGCTCGGGGCGAACAGGTACGAGGTCGACGAGGAGGAGTCCCACATCGTCGTCGACCAGGAGCTCTGCCGCACCACCGGGACGGGCGCACGGATCATCGCCGTGTGCCCGGCCGGGGTGTACTCCGAGCGCGACGGGCAGATCGACGTCGAGTACGCCGCCTGCCTGGAGTGCGGCACCTGCCTGGCGGTCGCGTCCCCCGGCGCGCTGACCTGGCGCTACCCGCGCGGCGGGTTCGGGGTGCGGTTCCGGGAGGGCTGAGGCCCCCTCCCCTGCAGACACCCCCACGCGGAGGCGTCCGGTCGCTCAGGCGCCGGGCGCCTCCGTCGTGCGCGGGGCGGTGGCGGCCGCCAGCTGGAGGTCGACCATCCGCTCGATGTACTCCGGCAGGGTGCGGCGGACCCGGTCCACCAGGTGCGGCGGCGTCACCAGGACGTGCATGAGCACGGAGCCCTCGATCGCGTCGAGCAGGTGGATCGCCGACGCGTCCGGCGGCAGCTCGCCCCGCTCGACCGCCCGCTCGACCCGGTGCCGCTCGCTGAGCACGAACCGGGTGATCGCCTCGTGCCGGACGTCCGCCAGCGGCTCCGGGAACGCGCGCGCCTCGACGTAGAGGCGGAGCATCGCGAGGCCGTCGGGACCGAGGTAGAGGTCCGCGCGGCGGCGGGCGTGGGCGACGAGGAAGTCGCGCAGGGACGACGGGGCCTCGTCGTCGAGGGCCGGCTCCGTAGGGTCGGCCGCGGCATCGGCCGGGCCGGCGTCGTCGGCCCCGGCGGTGGTCTCGTCGCCCGGCCCCGCGATGTCCGGGAACAGCGGGGCCGCCTGCACCCCCCGCAGCGCGTCCGCGAGCAGCGCGGCCTTGTCCGGCCAGCGCAGGTAGATCGACGACTTCCCGACCCGCGCGCGCGAGGCGACGCCGGCGATCGACAGGCCGGCCCAGCCCTTCTCGCCGAACTCGTCCAGCGCGGCGCGCAGGGCGCGCTCCTCCAGGTCGTGCGCCCGCGGGCGACCCGCCGGCCGGGGGTCGTCCGGCTGCTGCGGATCCCCCGGCGACGTCACCGCAGGAGGTTAGCGCCGGCGACCGGGCGGCGGGTAGTCGCGGCCGGGTGTGTCCGGCCCCCGGTCGGTCAGGACACGGCGGTCAGGACGCCGAGAACGTGTGCGACCAGACCTCGGACCCGTCCGGGTTGAGGTAGGTGTACACGGCCTGGGGGTCGCTGATCCCGGCGGACTCCATCGCGGGGAACACCTGCGCGTCGCAGGCCGCCTGCAGCGTGTCCACCATCGTGTCGAGGTACGAGGCCGCCATCGCCACGTCGACCGCCTCGGCGTAGACGTACGAGAACACGATCGTCGACGGCGCGGTCCCCTCGATCGCCACGTCCGAGTACACGCCCGGGCTCGCGTCCATGACGGCGGGGATCGAGGCCTGCTGCTCCGCGACGAACGCGTCGAGCGCGGCGCCGTCCTGGGGCTCCTCCGCCGCCGGCTCCTCCTTCGCGGGCTTCTCGGACGTCGTCCCGGACGACTGCGACGAGCCCGTGACCTCGGCCGGGCTGTCGGACCCGTCCGACGAGCACCCCGACAGGGCGAGGGCCGCCCCGAGGACGACGAGACCGGTGCGCCACCGTGCGGACATGCTGCCTCCTGTGCGTCTGCTGTGCCGAGCGTCGGCACGGGCACCACTTCTACCCGACCGCGGGGCTGCCCGCCTGCGCTCGGGCCGCCGGACCTCGCCGTTCGCCTGTCCGGCCCTGAGCCGGCGGGCGTCCCCGGACGCCGCGCGACCGCCGCGAGCCGTCACCCGGCCGCGAGCGCGGCCGCGCGCCAGCGCTCCACGAGCGACACCCCCGCGAGCGTCTCGGCCCACGTCATCTCCGGCGCCTCGAGCACGCCGCCGGCCAGCGCCCGGGACACCCCGTCGGCCTCGGCACCCATCGGGTTCACGACCGGCACGACCACGGTCCGCGCGCGCTCGCCCCGGCGCCGCACGACGAGCGTGTCCGCGCTGCGCGCCCGTCCGCCCCACCCGTCGGGCAGCACGATCGTCCCCTCGGTCCCGCGGAGCCGGACGCGCCGGGTGCGGGGCGCGACGATCGCGGTCCGCACGTCCGCGGTCACGTCCCCGAGCACGAGCCGGGCGTCCGACCGGGCGTCGACACCGCGGGCCAGCCGGGCGCGCACCTGCTCGACGGCGGTCCCGTCGGTGCCGGGATCGCCGCCCGCGCCGAGGTCCACGCCCGCCGCCGCGGCCACCCCGACCGCGAACGACACCGGGTAGCAGCCCACGTCGAACACCGCCCCGCCGCCGAGGGCGACGTCGAACAGCCGGCCCGTGCGCGCACCGGCGGCGAACCCGAACGACGCCTCCACCGACTCGACGCGACCGACCACGCCGTCGGCGACGAGCTCCCGCAGCGCGGCGAAGTGCGGCGCGAACCGGAACTTGTACGCCTCGACGAACGGCCGCCCGGCGGCACGCGCCGCGGCCAGCACGTCCCGCGCCCCCGCGAGCGTCAGGCTCATCGGCTTCTCGCACAGCACCGCCTTGCCGGCCCCCAGCGCGCGCAGCGCGGTCGCGACGTGCGTGACGTGCACCGTGCCGACGTACACGGCGTCGACGTCGTCCCGCGCGAGCACCTCGTCGTACGTCCCGCTGACCGGGGCGTCGTGCTCGGCGGCGAACCGCGCGGCGCGCGCCGGGTCCGAGCTGCCGACCGCGTGCAGGGCGCCGAGGGCGGACTCCCGCAGCCCCTGGACGAAGTCCTGCGCGATGGCCCCCGGGCCGAGCACGGCCCACCTGGTCCGGCGGGTTCCCACGGCGGTTCCTCCCAGCGACGACGTCCGACGACGTCCGCCATCATCCCCGCCACGCACCCCGGGCGTCCGGCGGCTCGCGCACGCGGGTGACGTCGGGCCGGACCGGCCACGGCGGCCGCCGCACCCGCGCCACACTGCCCGCAGGACCCCGAGACGAGAGGACCGCCCGATGCCCGACGAGGTGCCCGACGTGCGGCTGGAGTGGCAGCCGGTCCCGGACGACCTCGCCCGGACGCTGCTGGTCCTGAGCCGCGAGCGCCTGCGGCGCCGGGCGGTGCCGGTGCTGCTCGGGTGCGCCGCGGCGGCAGGTGCGCTGTGGTTCGTGGACTGGACGCTCACACTCACGGTGGTGCTCTCGGTCACCTTCGCCCTCGTGCTCGTCGGGCCGATCCACCGGTTGCAGGCCCGGTCGGCCTGGCGGGCGTCCCCGCAGTTCCGGGTACCGACCACCGTCGACCTCACCGCGGACGGCGTGCGCGTGACCCAGGGCGCCATCGCGTCGGCGTACCGGTGGGAGGTGTGGGCGGACGTGCTCGAGACCCGCGACCTGCTCCTGCTGGTCGGCCGCGGCAACGGCCTGATGGTGCTGGGCGTCCCGACGCGCGCGGCGGGCGACGCGGCGACGCTCGCCCTGGTCCGGCGGGTGCTGTCCGAGCGGGTGGGCGTGCCGGTCCGCTCCGTGCGGCCCCGCGGGGACGCGGCCCGGGCCGAGCGGTCCCGCGTCTGACTGGCGTGGCCCGGGCCGTCGGTGCTGGGCGCCCGGCCGTGGCTCACGGTCCCGGCCGGGCCGGGTGAGACGTGCGGCACTCCCGGCTCCGCTCACGCGACGGCTCCGCGAGCCGATCGGGTCGGCGCGGGGGAACGCGGGAGAGGACGGGCGATGAGCACCAGGGCGAGGACCGAGGGGACGCGGGCGCGAGGGCGCTGGACCGTGCGGGGCAAGGTGCTGGCGGTCGCGGGAATCGGCGCGGTGACCGCCGTGCTCGGCGGCATCGTGTCCCAGGTCGCGCTGTCGCAGGTCGCGTCGGCCACCGCGCGGCTCTCGGAGCTGCAGGACGCGTCCACCGACGTCGGCGAGATCCGGATGTACAACAGCGACGTGTCCGGCTGGCAGGTCGCGTACGCCTGGGACACCCGGCGCATCGGCGGCCCCGAGGCCGTCGCAGCCGACAACCCGAACCGCGCCGGCTACGTCGCCTCGGTCGCCGCGCTCCAGGCCGCGCTGGACGACGTGCCCACCGACGTCCTCACCGACGACGAGCGCGCGACCTTCGAGCAGATCCGCTCCCTGTGGCAGGACTTCTTCGCCGCCGACGACGAGGTCGTGGCGGCGTACCGGGTCGGCACGCCGGCGGCCCTCGACGAGGGCGACGCGCTCATCACCGGCGACGCCTACGACGTCTACTACGCCATCGGCGAGGTGACGCTCACCCTGCGCGACTCGCTGAGCGCCCGGACGGTCGCCGCCACGGAGGACGCCACCGGCACCGCGGAGATCGCGCGGCTGGTCACCGCCGGCGTCATCCTGCTCGGCCTCGTCGCCGCGCTGATCGCGGGCCTGCGCACCGCCGGGACGGTCGGCCGCTCGGTCCGCGAGGTGCGGCGGTCGGTCGAGGCCATGGCCGACGGCGACCTGACCGTCACCCCCGTCGTCGTGGCGCGGGACGAGGTCGGCGAGCTCGCGGCGGTGCTCGCGCGGGCCCAGGAGTCGCTGCGCGGCACCATGACCGGGGTGGTCGAGTCCGCCGCCGTCGTCGCGCGCGAGGCCGACGGCCTCACCGACGCCGCCACGCAGGTCACCGCCCGGTCCGACGAGACCTCCGCTCAGGCCGGCGTGGTCGCCGCCGCGGCCGAGCAGGTCTCCCGGAACGTGCAGACCGTCGCCGCCGGGGCCGAGCAGATGGGCGCCTCGATCCGGGAGATCGCGGAGAACGCCTCCCAGGCCGCGAAGGTCGCGGGGGCCGCCACCGAGGTCGCCGCGATGACGAACGAGCAGGTCACCCGGCTCGGCGTGTCGAGCCAGGAGATCGGCGACGTCGTCAAGGTCATCACGACGATCGCCGAGCAGACGAACCTGCTCGCCCTGAACGCGACGATCGAGGCCGCGCGCGCCGGCGAGGCCGGCAAGGGCTTCGCGGTCGTCGCCGGCGAGGTGAAGGAGCTGGCCCAGGAGACCGCCAGGGCCACCGAGGACATCGCCCGCCGCGTCGAGGCCATCCAGACCGACACCGTCGGCGCCGTCGGCGCGATCGGCGAGATCTCCGCCATCATCGCGTCGATCAACGACTACCAGCTCACCATCGCGAGCGCCGTCGAGGAGCAGACCGCCACCACCAACGAGATGTCGCGCTCGGTCGCCGAGGCGGCCACCGGCTCGCACGAGATCGCCCGCACCATCACCGACGTCGCCCGGTCCGCCGCGGAGTCGTCCCAGACGGTCGACTCGATGGGCCGCTCCGTGCACGACCTCGCCCGGGTCTCGGCGGACCTGCGCGGGCGGGTGGGCGGCTTCCGGTTCTGACGAGGGCGGTCCCCGGGGCGGTTCCGTCGATCGTGAGGCGCGGCCGGCGCGGCGTCCGCGGTGCGGCGCGTGCCCCGTCGCCGTGTCCACGGTGTCCACCTCCTGGGGAAGCCCCGGCCGATCCAGGACCGGACGGGCCGCCGCGCCACACCCGCACGACAGAGACCCCGCCCCGGACGAACCGGGACGGGGTCTCGCGCGTCGTGCTGCCGTGCTACCCCGCTACGCCCGCCAGCGCGGGGAACGTCGCGCCGAGACCAGCGCCGCACCCGCCGCGACGAGAGCCGGGCCCGCCGCCATCGCGGCACCCGCCTCGGCGCCGGTGGTCGCGAGCCGCGCGGCGACCTTCTCGGAGCTCGTCCTGGCGGTCGTCGCGGTGACGGCGCGGGTTGTTGGACGCCTTGCGACGCACGGGCGGGGCGATCGCCAGGCTCTGTGGAAGCGAGCACGGTCAGCGGTGCCGCGGCCGCGATGACCGCGCCGACGACCAGCTGGATGGTGACGCGCTCGGCGGACAGCAAGACGTGGGCTACCTGCCCGGCCACGGACGGCGACGTCAGCCCGATCAGCAGTACGCGAGCCAGGCGGCCGGGTTCCGGATCGGTGCTCTGACCTGCGGTGACGTGTCCCGGGCCGATGCGCCGGGACTTCAGCCGTAGATCGCCTGTTCCAGGCCACGGATGTACCCGAGCGCGAAGAGCCGGCCGAGCGTCTCGTATCCGGGACGCTCGTTGCTCTCTCCTGCGAGAGTCGGCACGTGGTCAGGCCGGATCGGGCCGACGAAACCGATGTCCCGGTAGGCGCGCATGCATGCGGCCATGTCGAGCTGCCCGTCGTCGTGGAACGTCTCGACGAAGTCGTGGGCGGTCCCGCGCACGTTGCGGAAGTGCACGAACGGGATTCGGCCGCCGAGCTCGCGGATCAGCGCGGGGACGTCGTCCGTCATCAGGCCGAAGTTGCCCTGGCAGAACGTGACGCCGTTCGCGGGCGAGGGGTCGATGGCGAGAAGCCGTCGGAACGCGTCGGCGCTGTTCATGATCCGGGGCACTCCGCGCAGGCGAGGCAAGGGCGGGTCGTCGGGGTGCATCCCGAGCCGGACACCGGCGCGTTCTGCGACGGGGACCACCGCCGCGAGGAAGTACTCGAGCGCTTCCCACAGAGTCTCGGCCTCGACCGGCGCCACCTCGATCTCTGCCAACGCCTCGGCATCCTCGCTGCGGAACCCGGTCACCAGGGCGCCCCCGCGCGAGGGAAGGTCGATCGCCGTCCGAGACCAGCTGGAGACCGCCATCCAGTTGTAGCAGAGCACGTCGATGCCCAGGTTGCCCATGGCCTCGAGCTGCTGGACGACGGCGGCGATGTCCTCGTCCCGGCCGGGCAGCCCCAGCCGGATTCGGTCCATGGGCACGGTGTCCTCGATGGCGACCACGGAGAAACCGGCCTCGGCGAAGGTCGCCTGGTCCAGTGCGATGGACGCCTCGCTCCAGGGCGCGCGGTCGCCCGCGGGCGGGGCGGATACCCGCGCCCCGTCGAGGGACGCGAACATCCGCTGCTCCTGCTCGGCTCCGCGCAGCACGGCGACGACGTCGGTGACGCCCGCCTGCCGGACCAGGTCCCAGAGCGGGCGCTCCGGACGCGGGGAGAGGAACTCGGCGAGCCGGAGCCCGCTCACCGCTCGCCCTGCAGCACGGCGAGGAGTCCCCGGTCGAGGTCGTGCCCGCGGAAGTCCTCGTACCTGGCGTCGGTGCGCCCGTTGTCGAGGAGGCCGAAGGGCCCGCGGAAGTTCCACATCGCGTAGCCGATCCCGTACTCGTCGAGCAGGCCCGTCACGTCCCTCATGTAGTCGAGATAGACGTCGTGCGGCAGTCCGGAGTACGCGCCAAGCTCCCCCACGTGCACGGCGTGCCCGGCCTCGGCCAGGTCCAGGTAGGGCTTGAGCGTCTCGCGCAGTGCCTCACGGTCCCAGAGCCTGTCCCCGTCCGGGCTGACCGCCCGGACCTGCTCCGGTGCGCGGTAGGGCCAGGTCGGGGTCTCGTCCGTGGGCATGTCGCCCGCCCACGGGCAGGCGAAGTGCGTCAGGCCGATGGGGCTGTAGAGATGTACGGAGTTGACCACGTTCGGGAGGGTGGAGATCGTGGCGGGCGCAGGCACGCACTCGAAGCCGCCGGCCGTGATGCGGTAGGGACCTTCGACGTGGATGAGGCGTTCAGGGTTGACCGCCGTGATGGCCTCGATCGCGGGGACGAAGGTCCGCTCGATGGCGTCGTCGTCGACGTTGATCGGCTCGTTCACGAGGTCGAAGCTGAGGGCGTCCGCCGGGACGGCGCGATAGCGCTCGGCGAGCGTCCGCCACCAGGCGACGAAGTCGCCCCGCTC
>DAMBCY010000090.1:0-12159 GCA_032056255.1 Cellulomonas sp.
ACCGTGATGGCCGCCGCGCTGCAGGCGTGCTCGTGGTTGTACGAGCAGCCGTCGACCGAACACTCGGAGACGGGGGGCTGCTCCGTGATGCTGCTCATGACTGACCTCCGGGTCGTGGGGGCGTACCGGTGCTGATTCCTCGACGGTAGAACGCCTTCTCGCACGCGTCTAGAAAGGAAGGCCTGGCTCACCACCCGCCCGGGAGACCCTGTGAGCGCTCCGCGCGGACCGGCGTCACGGCTCCCGGTGCGGGTTCCCCACGACGCCGTACCGGCGCAGGTGGAACCGCATCCGGTCCGCCACGAACAGCTCGGTGCCGATCTCGACGGCCCTGCGGTGCTCGTCGAGGGTGAGGCGCGACAGGCGCACCAGCGCAGTGCCGGGCTCGATGCCGAGCAGCTCGGCCTGCCGCGCGGTCGCGTACGTCACCTCGACGCTCTCGTCCGAGACCGACGGGCGCACGCCGTACACCTCGCGGAAGCAGCGGTAGAGCTGGCTGAGGTCCTGCTCCTCCAGCCCGGGGAAGGCGGCCGCCGGCACGCGGGTGTCCTCCAGGCTGAGCCCGGCCCCGTCCCCGGTGCGCCGCAGCCGCTGCAGGTGGTAGACGCGCGAGCCCGCCGGCAGCCGGAGCAGGCGCCGCTCGAGCGGACCCGCGGCCGCCAGCTCGACCCGCAGCACCGTGGTGACCAGGCGGACCCCCTGCACCCGGGTGATCTCGGGCAGGCCCTCGATCGTGTTGAGGTTCCGCTCGATGCGCCCGTCGGAGGCGAAGACCCCGCCCCCGCGCCCCACCCGGCGGCGCACCGCACCGGCGGACTGCAGGACGTCGAGGGCGTCCCGCAGCCGCGAGCGGGTGATGCCGAGCTCGGCGGCCAGCGAGCGCTCGTCACCCAGCCGGTCGCCGGGGCGGAGCTCCTGCCGCCGCATCATCGCGCGCAGCGCGGCCGCCACCGCCCCGGCGGGCTCCCCGGGACCCGCCGCCGCACCGGACTCGCTCACGCCCGTCACGGTAGCGGGCGTCCGGCGGTGTCAGCCCGTGACAGCACGCACCGCGCCGTCCAGCTCGGTCAGCAGCCGGGCCGCGTCGTCGTCGTCGAACACCAGCGGCGGGCGGAGCTTGAGGACGTTGCCGCCCCCGCCGCAGACGGAGGTCAGCACCCGGCGCGCGCGCAGCTCCTCGACCACGTCGAGCGCGAGGGCACGCGCGGGTGCGCCGTCCTCCGGGGCGACCACCTCCAGCCCGACGTAGAGCCCGGCTCCCCGCACCTCGCCCAGGCAGTCGTGCTCGGTCACCAGCCCGCGGAGCCCGGCCAGCAGGCTGGACCCGACCCGGTCGGCGTGCAGCTGCAGGTCCTCCTCGCGGATCACGTCGAGCACGGCCTGCGCCGCGGCCACCGACACCGGGTTGCCGCCGAAGGTGTTGAAGTACGGCAGGTGGTCCGCGAACGCGGCGAGCACCTCGGGGCGGGCCGCCAGGCCGGAGACGGGGATGCCGTTGCCCATCGGCTTGCCCGTGGTGACGAGGTCGGGCACGACGCCGTGCCGCGCGAAGCCCCAGAACGCCTGGCCGGTGCGGGCGAACCCGGGCTGCACCTCGTCCGCGACGAACACGCCGCCCGCGCGGTGCACGACGTCGACCGCCGGCGCCAGGAAGCCGACCGGGTCGGGGAACACCCCGTCGGAGGAGAAGATCGAGTCCACGAGGAACGCCGCGAGGCCGTACCCGGCCTCGCGGAGGTCGTCGACCTGGGCGGCGACCTGCCCGGCGAACCAGGTCGCCAGGTCCAGCCCCGCGGCCGCCGCGCGCCGCGGGTCCGGCTCCGGCACCCTGCGCATCCAGGGGGCCAGCTCCTGCGCCGTGCCCAGCGCCGGCGACAGCTGCGACACCACGGCGGTGTTGCCGTGGTACGCCTCCGCGGTGACGATCACCCCCTGGTGCCCGGTGGCCGCCTGCGCGACCCGCACCGCGAGGTCGTTCGCCTCCGACCCGGTGCACAGGAGCATCAGCTGCCCGATCTCGTCCGGCATCGTCGACAGCAGGTCGGCGGAGTAGTCCAGCACCGCCTCGTGCAGGTAGCGGGTGTGGGTGTTCAGCGTCGCGACCTGCCGGCTGACGGCCTCCACGACCCGCGGGTGGCAGTGCCCGACCGAGGCGACGTTGTTGTACACGTCCAGGTACTCGTGCCCGTCCGCGTCGTACAGGTGGGACCCCTGCCCGCGCACCAGGTGGACCGGGTCCCGGTAGAACAGCCGGTACGCCGGTCCGAGGACCGACCGCCGGCGGGCCAGCGCCAGGGTCGCCTCGCTGACGCCCTCGGCCTGGTCGGGCCGGAAGCTGTTGGTGTCCATGATCGTGGATCGGGTCGCCACGGTGGTTCCTTTCGTCGAGGGGCCGCCCGGCTCTCCTCGTCGCCGGGCTGCCCCGGCGGGCCCATCCTCGGCGGCCGGCGCCCGCGTGCCCAGAGCCGGCGGTTAACGGTTCGTCACGACCGGCGTAAACGGCCGGTTACGCCCGACCTCGCAGGTAAAACCGCGGTTTCGCCCGGCCGCGGTCCCTTGTGCGGCGCCGGCGCGGGACGGGACAGTCGGGGACGAGCCGCCCGCTCACCTCGCACCGGAACCCCGGGGCACCCGCCCCGCCGACCACCAGCGAGGACCCCATGAGCATCGAGACCCTGCCGGAGGCCCCGAGCGAGAACGTCTCGCTCGCCGCCTTCGCCGCCCTGTCCCGCGGCGCCCCCGCGCCGTACTGGCTGCACCGCGGCGTGTGCGCCGCCTGGGGCCTGGAGCCCGAGCGCGTCGACATGCCGCTCATGACCGTCTCCGAGAACGCGACGTTCCGGCTCGACCTCGACGCCGTCCCGGTCGGGGTGGTGCGCGTCAGCCAGCCGGGTTACGTCGGCGGGCCGGAGGCCATCGCCTCCGAGATGGCCTGGCTCGGCGCGCTGCACGACCTGGACGAGGTCCGGCTGATCTCCCCCGTCCCGACGATCCGCGGCCCGTTCGCGGCGGTGGTCCGCGACACCCAGGGCAACGGGTGGGCGTGCGTCAGCACGCGCTTCGTGTCCGGCGCGGTCCTCGAGGACCTGCCGGACCCGACCGCGTACTACCGGGTGATCGGCCGCTGGAGCGCCCTGTTCCACGCCCACGCCCGGGACTGGCGGCCGCCGCACGGCTTCACGCGCTTCACCTGGACGCTCGCCGACATGGTCGGTCCCGGCTGCCGGTGGGGCCGGTGGGAGGACGCCGTCACCGACCCCGCCGACGCCGCGCTGCTGCTCGCGGCCCAGGACCGCGCGGTCGGGCTGCTCGCGGACCTGCCGCGCGACCCGGGCACCTGGGGACTGATCCACGCCGACCTGCGGCCGTCGAACATCCTCGCCGACGGCGACACCCTGACCGTCATCGACTTCGACGACTGCGGGTTCGGCTACTACCTGTACGACTACGCCGCCGCGCTGTCCTTCGTCGAGCACGAGCCGTACGCCCCGGCGATGGCCCGCGCCTGGCTGGCCGGCTACCAGGAGGTCGCACCGCTGACCGCGGACGACCTGCGGCACGCGAGCGCGCTGTCGATGCTCCGCCGGCTCACCATGCTCGGCTGGACGACCACCCACCGCGCCGACGCCCTGCCCGACGGGCTGCACGACGCCCAGCTCCCGGGCACCGTCGAGGTCGCCCGGCGCTTCCTCGCGTCCCCGACCTGGCTCGTCGACTGACGGCCGACGCCCCGCCCCGCGCCGCCCCGCCCCAAGCCGCCCCGGCGCGCCTGCGCCACGGGGCCACCCTGCGCCACCCCCCTGCACGCCCCACGGAAGGACCTCCCATGGCTGTGATCGACCGACCCGAGGTGTCCGGCACCGCGGACGCCACCTACTTCGCCGAACGCTCGCTGCGCAAGGGCGCCGCCGGGTGGGTGCTGCTCGCCGGCCTCGGCGTCTCGTACGTCATCTCCGGCGACTTCTCCGGCTGGAACCTCGGCCTGGCCCAGGGGGGCTGGGGCGGGCTGCTCATCGCCTTCGTGCTGATGGGCGTCATGTACACCTGCATGGTGTTCGGCCTCGCGGAGATGTTGTCCGCGCTGCCCACCGCCGGGGCCGGGTACGGGTTCGCCCGCCGCGCGCTCGGCAAGCTCGGCGGGTTCGCGACCGGCATGGCGATCCTCATCGAGTACGCCATCGCCCCGGCCGCGATCGCGGTGTTCATCGGCGGGTACATCGAGTCGCTGGGGCTGTTCGGGCTCACCAGCTCGTGGCCCGTGTTCCTCGCCTGCTACGCGGTGTTCATCGGCATCCACCTGGTCGGAGTCGGCGAGGCGCTCAAGGCGATGTTCGCGATCTCGGCCGTCGCCGTGGTCGCGCTCGTCGTGTTCGCGGTCGGGATGATCGGCTCGTTCGACGTCGACAACCTGTTCGACATCGTCCCGACGGACGCCGCGGGGGCGAGCACGTTCCTGCCGTTCGGGTACGCGGGCGCGATGGCCGCGCTGGTGTTCGGCATCTGGTTCTTCCTGGCCGTCGAGGGCGTACCGCTGGCCGCGGAGGAGGCCACCGACCCGAAGCGGGACATGCCGAAGGGCATCATCGCGGCGATGGCCGTCCTCGTCGTCACCGGCCTCACGGTCCTGCTGCTCGCGCCCGGCGGCGCCGGCAGCGCGGCCATGGGGACCTCCGGGAGCCCGCTGCCCGACGCGCTGTCGGCGGTCGGGCGGACCGGGCTGGCGACGTTCGTCAACTACGCGGGCCTCGCGGGCCTGGTCGCGTCGTTCTTCTCGATCGTCTACGCCTACTCCCGGCAGCTGTTCGCGCTCTCCCGGGCCGGGTACCTGCCCAGGTGGCTCTCGCGCACCACCTCGCGGAAGACGCCGCTGTGGGCGCTGCTCGTTCCCGGGACCGTCGGGTTCGTCCTGGCCGTCGTCATCGGCAACGGCGACCAGCTCATCAACATCGCCGTGTTCGGCGCGGCCGTCTCCTACGTGCTGCTCAACCTGTCGCACATCGTGCTCCGGCTCCGCGAGCCCGGCCTGGAGCGCGCCTACCGCACGCCCGGCGGCGTGGTCACCACGACGACCGCCCTCGCGCTGTCCGTCGTTGCGGTGGTCGCGACGTTCGTCGTCGACCCGCTGGCCGCCGGCGTCACGGCGGCGATCTTCGCGGCCTTCCTCGCCTACTTCTGGTTCTACAGCCGGCACCGCCTGGTCGCGAACGCCCCCGAGGAGGAGTTCGACCAGCTCGCGGCCGCGGAGAACGCGCTGCGCTGACCCGACGACGGACGCCCCCGTCGAGCAGGTGCTCGGCGGGGGCGTCCGTCGTCGGTGCTATCGCGTGACAACGTTCCTTGGAGTTCGCGTCCTGCGGAACCACTGGTCAACAAGGCGCCCTGTCACTGCATGGAGTCGTCATTGTCAGGGATGCTTGAGGCGGCACTGCCCCGGACCGAGTGGTCCGCGTATCCACCGACGTTCACGCTGGTGAGGCATGTGATGCGCGAGATCATCAGCCGCGGGTGACATGCGACCGTGGTATTCGTCGCCAGCACGCCCCGGCCGTCTATACAGCGCGGACTTCCGGCGCCCGTTCGCCAGTACAACCTTCAGACCTGGGCCGTGGCACCTCGCCCGAGGCGATGCCCTAGGGATCGCTGAGCGTCGAGGACGTGGTGCTGCGGGGCCGACTCCTCGCCGAGGGTGCGCACCGGTTGGGCCCTTGAGTGTTCTCGAGTCGGAGCCGCGCTGGCCTGCAGCAACGCGGGGCAGGCGGGAGTGGCCGCGGACGCACGGCCCCTCCCGTCGGCGTTCGACCCGACCGGAAGCGCATCGACCGCCGAGACCTCACACCCGAGAGCACACGCGGCCCCGCTCGACGCGGGGCCGCGTGGCTTTGCTCTCGGGCGAAGCACCTACCGCCGCTCGACGCGCTCCTGCCCGGACTCCTTCGTCTCGTACTGGACGCTCGCCGGCGGGAGCGGCGGAGGCGTCTGCTGGCTCTGCGAGTTGTCAGCCATCGGTCATGTGCCCTTCTACATCGTGGTGTGCTCGGTGCTGGTCGCTCGGTTACGGGCGCTTGGTCGCGGCTGTCTCGCGCTTGACGGTCGCGGCAGGCAGCTGCGGGACCTTCTGGGGCTTGCTGGAGGCGGGCTGGCTCGGCTTAGCCATGATGCTCACCTCCTCCTGGGTCGCTCGTGCTCACGGTCTTGGGCTCAGTAACGGGTGTGCTGTCGGTCGGTGCAGCCAGAAGCGAGGCAAGCAGGAGAACCAAGCCGGCCAGCAAGAGCAGCACGGACCCTGCGAACCAGTTCCCTCGCGACGTCGCCATCTCGGACGCGCCCTCGATCGGAGTCCTCGCGCTCTTCGTCCGCCAGGACAGCAACGACGGGCGCGGACGCTCGGTGTCTTCGAGGCCGTGGGCGAAGATCAGCTGCGCGAACAGCTGCCGCCCCTCGATGATCTTCGGATCACTGGCGTGCATGTTGGCCCACGCGTCAGACACACGGGTCCAGTCGACGACGGGCGGCTTACGAGGCACGAGGGCTCCGAGCGTGCAGAACGCGCTCAGGGTGATGGCGACGAGGCTGGCCCGGGTGAGCCGCCCGACGAGCCCATCAGCTCCTGAGAGGTCAGTGCTCCCGGCGAACACCGCGAGGATGACTCCGTCGAAGCCGAGAATCGTGCCGGCAGCGGTAGCGAAAGCCGCGCTCCGGGCTTGCTGCGCCTCGAGCTGCCAGCGAGCCTGCTCGAGGAACGCCTGGAACTGCTCATCCAGGTTCACGCGGTACGACGCCGATCCGTCGTCATCGGCCGTGCTCGCAGCGCCAGGGATGTTGCTTGCGAGCCAGCCGCAGGCTCGCGCGACTAGCCCCGCTCGCGCGGAATTTCTCGGCGACATCGTGTGCCTCTCCGTGCTGGGCCGGCGTCCGGCCAGGCCGACAGGTTGTCGACCTGGCCGGAGCCGGGTCAGCTCAGCGCTTCTTGCCTGCGCCGTTGTTCGTCGGGTCGACCGGGACGTAGCCCTGGCCCGACTTGGGCGTCGGCGGGAGCGTGCGTCCCTGGATCGACGTCCGCTCATCGCCGGTGCGCCCACCGCGGGGCCCGACGATCTCGTACTGCCCCGACATCGGGGCGTCCTGGCCCGGCTTGTAGACCTTCGCCATCTCGTAACCAATCAGCACGTGATGGTCGACACGCCGCTTCGCCCGCGCTTCCGGTTGACGCGCAAGGCTGCGGCGGCGTTAGGGTCGGAACGTTCCGCCAAGAACCGCTCGTAGCCCCAGTCGACCTGTGAAGCCCCCGAACTCTGGTGGCCGACGCTCTGTCGACCGGGGCTCCGTGCGTTTCAGGACACTACACCTAGTGGTGCGTCCGGCAAGGGACCACTAGGGCTGGTGTTACACCCGTGTGGTTCTCCACAGCCTGTGTATCGGCGCCGCCTGCCCGTCTTTGTCCACAGGCTTCGGGCGTGTGCGTCACACCTTCCGCGTGAAAAGCCCAGCACCGCGGACTGTTATCCACAGATGCGCACAGCTCGACCCACAGGCGTGCCCACTTGGGGACCTGCTCTTTCACCCTGGCGAATGAGAAGTGACCGACCGCTCTGAGACACGGCGTGTCGCGTAATCATCGGCGTGTCGCGTCGGTCGCCTCGCTCGCAGGACGACGCCCCACGAGCATCCTTCGCTTGTCACAGCGAACGCGACCGTCGTACCGCCGACATCGCGAGCAGCACACTCGTGACGATTCCCATGACGGCGTAGGCGATCCACATCACCAACCAGAAGATGGCCCGCCACGCGACCTCTGCAACGGCGTCGGTCTGTATGTACCAGGAGATGACCATTACGCCGAGCCACGATCCGACAGTCGACGACGCGATCATCCGGAATCCCCGATTGGTTTCTCGAAGACGAAGCGCGAGCGACGTCGGCGCCTGCCGACCGTCGCAGCTGGGCGCGCACCGCACGCGGCAGCTCCTGCCTCGCCAGCTCCAGTGACCGCGACGCCCGCTTCACGAGGCGGTCGTCCGCGCCTCCCAGCGCGAGCGCGATCGTCACCGCTCCCGTCAGCACCGCCGCGAGCACAGGTCCGATCCAGTTCGACACGACTTCCGCATCGGTCGCGAGGGTCGCCGCCTGAGCACCATCGACGACGTCGATGTCGGAGCCGGCACACAGACTCCAGGAGTGAACCTTCCCCAGACCGTCCCCGGGGGCATGTCTCGGGTTCGAGCGGCGGTCCCGCTGCTGAACCAGCAGGCCGTGCCGCCGGGGGCCCACCACGACGTCGACCGCCCGGTCCCGGTGACGGTCACGCTGCGTTGGGCGTCGGGTACGGAAGAACTGCGCACGGTCGCGGTGGAGTGGACGCGGACAGTCGTCCGGGTCCGGATCGCTGACATGCGCGTGATGACCGGGGCAGTGTGGCTACCCGCGGAGGACGTTCGAGGTGAACAGCTCAGCGTGGTGGCGCAGCCTGCCGATCCAGAGCGAGGAAGCACACACACCACACAGGGGGCACACCATGTCCAAGCGCACGACCGTCGCCGGCCTCACCATCGTCGTGACGGCCGTCGCCCTGTCCTCATGCGGCTCCTCGGCGGCGGAGCAGGCAGCAACCGCGGCGTACGACGCGTGCGTGAAGCCCGACGCTGAGACCCAGGTCCTGGTCCACGACGGGAACACCGTCGCGATCGAGATCAAGGGCGAGGCTGCGCGGGCACTGTCCGGCATGGAGGAGGAAACGGACGCACTCCTCGCCGGCGACGAGGACGCCTCCCTCGACGGCATGGGCGTGGGCCTGGCGATGATCTTCGCGCAGGACTGCCTCGTCGAGGAGACCGGCTACCCCGGCTCCTCCGACCAGCTCGAGGACGGCGACGAATGGGACGGCTGGCGGTACTCCACCGATGAGGGTGCTGGGTCGGAGTTCACCGCGAGCTTCACGGCTACCTCGTAGTTGCCGAGTCGCCGATGGCGAGCAGCCGTTGCGCGGGCGGGCACTGCGAGCACCCGCCGGTGAGCAGTCGGTGGCGAACGGTCGTGCGGGTGATGTGCCCACGGTGGCACCGCCACCACCACCGGGTATTGCCGGGGACAACCTGGTCGGGAGCGGTGTTGTTGAGCGTGGGATGCCACTCCGCCACGAGCTCGGGGTGCCGGGTGGCAAGGTCGTTGAACCCCGGCAGCACCACGTACCCCCTGCAGACCGGGCAGCTCGGGTGCCGCACTCGCTGTCCGATGACTCGCCGAAACGTGTGGGGCAGCCCGTTGATGCACTTCCACGTCGCCACCCGACCGCTACCCGGAGAGACGCTAGACGGCGCGAGGTCGTCGTCACCTGACACCCAGTACTGCGCCACGTCCGGAAGAAGAGTCGCGAGATCGTTCACTCCTGGGAGGACGACCCGCCCGCCGCACACCGGGCATCCTCGACCGTCGTGCGTTCGTGAGGACACCTTGGCAACCCATTCGTACTCGTGCTCCTCGCACCACCAGTAGACGCGCATGCTTGAGCCGATGCTGATGTGCTGGGGAGTGAGCGGACCGTTCGCGGTGGGGTGCCAGGAAGCCGCGATGTCCGGCCTGAGGGTCCCCAGGTCGTTCACGCCAGGGACGACGACGCGGTTGGTGCAGATCGTGCAGCCGTTGCCGCTCAGCGTTCGCGCGTTGACTATCGCGGGATAGTGGTGGCCCCTCGGGCAGATCCAGCCGACCAGCTTCCCGGAACCGGCCGTGACGTCGTCCGGTGTGAGTCCGACGTTCGCGGCGTAGTCCCACTCGGAAGCGATATCGGGAGCAATCGCGCGCAAGCAGTTCGTCGGAGTCGCCACACGTCCAGAACACGCAGGACACCCGTGCCCGTTCGTACGGCTGGTCGGGGTTGTCATCCACTCGTGGTGGCACTTCTTGCACCGCCACCAGTATCTCTGCGTGTTCGACGAACTCGTGATGTCCTCTGGGGTGACGTCTCCGTTACGCGTCGGATGCCACTCGGCAGCCGCCTCAGGACTCACCTTGGCGAAGGAGGCGTGCGCCAACAGAGCGCGGTGGCGGGTGGCTGTACGCGGAGAGGTGTCGTCGTGCGCGACAGGATTCCGCGACGCCATCCGGGACACCGGGAGGTGCCTCGGAGCGTCCGCCGCGGAGGGCGCGCGGACGGCACCGACTACCGCCGCCGCGAACCGTGAAGAGACCAGCGGGGGCGGTCGATCGAGGTGCCGCTCGATCGCACCACGGGCGATCGCGAACCGCTGCGGGGAGGACATCTGCGGGTCATTCAGTTCGGCGCCGAGACCCCGATCGACGAGGAGCTGGAGCACAATCACGATCTCGGCGTAGTTCCCCTGGTCGATGTGGGCCGGGCTCCTCGCTGGGGCTCCGAGGTCGCCGACCACCCATGCCGCTTCAGCCAGCACGCTCGACGTGGCGGAGCCAGCCTCGCGCATCCGCCGGTAGACCCCGTCCGCATCGACCACGAGCCGAGCGACGACTTCGACCTCACCTGGCCGGGGAGGCTGGAGTCGGGGCCCGACCCAGGCTGCGTGCTCGGTGCAGCAGTAGAAGTCCACGTGGGGCGCCACCTCGATCACGACGCCGTCGGTGCAGACCTGGCACAGAAAGCGGCGACCGGCGAGCCCGTCCACCATCGTCGTGTCCGGGACGAGCGATCCCGGGCGAAGCTCCGCCTTCGCCTCCGCGTACTCCACGACGGTCATGCCGCAGGATCGGGCGACCCGCTGCAGGAAGGGGACCGTCGCGCCAAACGTCTGCGCCAGCCGGTTGAGGTAGCTGGACTCCAGTTCCCCCGGGGCGGCTTCCGGCCGCAGCCACGCCGGGATGGGACGCACCGGCACCGGCGCGCCCCACCCCGAATCACCCGAGGACGAGCTCGACGGGGTTCTCACCGGTAACCAGCTCCGGCTGCGCGGCCTCGCTCAGGACGACGTTCTCGAGCACACCTCTGTCGATCGTCTCCTTGGCGGGGTCGTCAGCCGCGACCAGGTCGTCTACCGCCTGGCTGAGCATCCACGCGAGGCTCCCGATGTACCCGTGCGTGGTCGCGAGCAGCCAGTTGGACTCGGCGACGAGCTTCTCCGGGTCGTTCGCGACGAGCGGCAGCGCCTTGGCGAAGCCCTCGACCAGTTCGCGCCAGGCCGCGCGGCCGGCGTCAGTTCCCTCTGCGTACGGGATGACCCGGATGCCGGCGACCCGCCCCGCGACCTGCCGCCCGCGGTCGCCGGCGAGCATCTTCGTGCGGCTGACGTTCATGCCGACGTACACGAAGGTCGCAGCGCTGCTGTTCGCCAGGTCCTTAAGCGTGTCGACGCTGATCTCGCCGTCCTTGTCGATGGTCAGGTTCTGCAGCTCGTCGACCACGACCAGGACCGTGCGGTGGGCCCGCATCGCCACTCTGACCAGCGCCCACAGCTCGTCTGCGTTCGTCCGCTTGTCGGCCTCGATGCGGTAGAAGCTCGCGAGCCGGAGCATGAGGGCCCGTCGGGTGCTGCCGGGCGGGACGGTGACGTAGGCGACCGGGGTGGCATCGCGCCACGTGTCCGGGCAGTCAAGCCGGAACTGCGCGTGGACCGTCTCCATCAAGCACAAGTCGGCGGTGGTCTTGCCCGTGGTCGCCTCGCCGGAGACGATGACGCCCTTCCGGCCGACTGGCTTGCGCCAGTTCGAGCGCAACGCGATTCTCGCCTTGCGCAAGAGCTCCGCGACGACGGGGGTCTCGAACGTCAGGTCGCGCTCGAACCAGATGACACGCCTTTCGTTGAGCGCCTCCAGCACGGAGTCCGGCATGCGTGCCATCTCACCGAGCGACGGGATGATCGGGGCTGCGGTGTCGCGCGTGAGGTAGCGGTTGAGCTCCTCGCAGTCGCTGAGCTCGGGAGGCGGCGGGTCGTCGAAGTTCACAGTCCCTCCAAGGGGTTGAAGCGCTTGACCGAGCCACTTTCAGACGCGGTGTCGGCAGAGGACGGCGAGGCCGGGTCGCCGGAACCGGCGGCCGGGCCGAGAGCCTGGGGCGCCGGATCGACCGCTCCTCCCCGGTCTTCTCCGGCGTGACGCGAGGCGGCGGGTCCGGGGATCTGGAGGCCGAGCTGGTCCGCGAGGGCGGCGTTTGCGGTCGCCCGGTCCTGCTCGCGCTCGGCGTGCCCGCGGGCCGCG
>DAMBCY010000091.1:0-12102 GCA_032056255.1 Cellulomonas sp.
CCTCGTCGCCGTCGGCGTCGTCATGGTGATGTTCCAGCTGCCGTTCGGCCTGTTCCTCATGCGCAACTCCTTCGAGGCGCTCCCGCGGGAGCTGGAGGAGGCCGCGAAGATCGACGGCTGCAACCGGTTGACCGCGCTGACCCGGGTGCTGATCCACGGCGTCGTCCCGGCGATCGTCACGG
Organism: Cellulomonas sp.; assembly: GCA_032056255.1. Taxonomy (GTDB): domain Bacteria; phylum Actinomycetota; class Actinomycetes; order Actinomycetales; family Cellulomonadaceae; genus Cellulomonas. The sequence goes on from DAMBCY010000091.1 coordinate 183, forward strand.
TCGGGATCTTCACGTTCCTCAACACCTGGAACGAGTTCCTCGCCCCGCTGATCCTGCTGACCGACGGCAGCCGGTTCACGCTGCCGGTCGCGCTCGTGAGCATCCGCAGCGGCGAGTTCGGTGCCGTCGACCTGGGCGCGCTGCAGGCCGGCATCGTCGTCGCGGCCATCCCCTGCGTCGTCATCTTCCTCGCCCTGCAGCGGTACTACGTCCGGGGGTTCACGGCTGGTGCCCTCAAGTAACCCCCGTCCCCGTCACTCCGCACCCGCCGCCGCCGCGGCCGTCACGCCCGAAGGTGAACCCATGAAGCGCAGCCCCGCCATGCCCGCACTCCTGACCCGGGGGAGGCTGAAGCCGTTCGCCCTCGACCAGGTGCACGTGTCCGACGGCGTCTGGAAGACGTTCTCCGACCGGGTGCGCGAGGTCGTCATCGAGCACTGCGACGCGCGCATGGAGCAGGTGGGGTGGCTCGACAACCTGCGGGAGACCGCGGCGGGCGCACCTCCCGCGCACCGCGGGTGGCTGTTCGCCGACTCGGAGGTCTACAAGCTCGCCGAGGCGATGAGCTGGCAGCAGGCCGGGCCCGACGGTGGGCGGTGGACCCGGCGGCTCGAGGAGCTCGCGGACGTCATCGGCCGGGCGCAGGACGACGACGGCTACCTCAGCTCCGCGTACGGACGTCCGGGCCAGGCGGAGCGCTACTCGGACATGGAGTACGGCCACGAGCTCTACTGCGCCGGTCACCTCATCCAGGCCGGGGTCGCGGCCGCGCGCGGCGGCGGCCCGGCGGCGCTGCTCGACGCCGCGGTGAAGGCGGCCGACCACGTGTGCGAGGTCTTCGGCCCCGCGGGCCGGGTCGCCGTCTGCGGGCACCCCGAGATCGAGACCGCGCTCGTCGAGCTCTACCGGGAGACGGGCGAGCAGCGGTACCTGCGCCAGGCGGAGCTGTTCGTGTCCCGGCGCGGGCGCGGCCTGCTCGCCGACGAGCTCCGCGGCGGCCGCGACTACTACCAGGACGCGACGCCCGTCCGGCAGCAGACGGCCCTCGTGGGCCACGCGGTGCGGGCGCTGTACCTGCACGCCGGGGCGATCGACATCGCCGTCGAGACCGGGGACGACGACTTCCTCGCGGTGCTGCGCGCCCAGTTCGACCGGACGCTCGCCACCAAGACGTACATCACCGGTGGCATGGGGTCGCGGCACTCGGGGGAGGCGTTCGGCGAGGAGCACGAGCTGCCGAACGACCGCGCCTACGCGGAGACGTGCGCGGCGGTCGCCGCCATCCACGTCGCGTGGCGGCTGCTCCTGGCGACCGGCGACGCGTCGTACGCCGACTACATCGAGACGGCGCTCTACAACACCGTGCTGTCCGCGCCGTCGGTCACCGGCGACTCCTTCTTCTACGTGAACACGCTGCACCGCCGCGTGCCGGGCGAACAGCCGTCGGACAGCGAGGCGAGCGTGCGCCGCACCGACGGGCTGCGTGCCCGGTGGTTCACCGTGTCCTGCTGCCCGACGAACATCGCCCGCCTCGTCTCGAGCCTGGGCGCGTACCTGGCCACCCACGACGACGACGGCGTCCAGGTGCACCAGTACTTCGGGGGGCGCATCGAGGCGGCGGGTCCCGGCGGCTCCCGCCGGTCGATCGACCTGCGGACCCGGTACCCCGAGGAGGGCCGGGTGCGCGTCGTCGTCGCCGAGACCGACGCCGGGCCCTGGACGCTCAGCCTCCGCGTGCCCGCGTGGAGCCGCACGACGTCGGTCCGCGTGAACGGCGCGGCCGTGCCGGTCGACGGGCCGTGGGTGCGGGTCCGACGCAACTGGGAGGCGGGCGACGAGGTGGAGCTCGACCTCGACCTCACGCCGCGGTGGGTGCACCCGCATCCCGAGCTCGACGCGTCCCGCGGGTGCGTCGCGGCGCTGCGCGGCCCGCTCGTGCACGCGCTCGAGTCGGTCGACAACCCGGGCGCCGACGTCAACCGCATCGGCGTCGCACCGGGCGCGCCGCTGGTCGCGGAGCCGGCCGAGCTGCCCTGGGGGCCGACGACCCTGCTGCGGACCGCCGGCTCGGAGGTGACCGTGGCGGCGGAGGAGCGGACGGCCGTCGGCGCGGTCGCCACCGCACCGGGCGCGGGCCCGACCCGCGAGCTCCGGCTGGTCCCGTACCACCTGTGGGCGAACCGCGGCTCGTCGACCATGCGCGTCTGGCTGCCCGTGCGCGAACGGGCCGCCGGCGAGGGCTGAGCGGGGCGGTCACGGCGCGGGTGCGGGGCGGGTGCGGGGCGGGTGCGGGGCGGCGGTGGCGCCCGCCTCGGCAGGATCAGCCCTTCGTGCACACCGTCGTCGTGACGTTCTCCGAGAAGGGATCGGTGTAGAGCACGCTGATCGAGTCCGTGCCGGCACGCACCGAGATCGAGCCCTCGTCGCTCCCCCAGAGCCCGGCGCCCGATGCCGCCCCCAGCTCGTCGGTGGTCTCCGGCACGCCCGAGACCGAGCCGCTCCATCCCTTCTCAGAGGTGACGGCCAGGGTGCCGGCCCCCAGCGCCCACGTGCCCTCGTAGGTGCCGCTCTCGGAGTACGAGCCCGACCCGGCGACGGTCGCGCGCCAGGTGCCGTCCCCGAGCTCGACGGATGCCGTCGTGCTCCCGCTCCCCGTCACGGTGCACTGCCAGTCGCCGCGCAGCCAGTCGGACACGGCGACCTGGCCGGCACAGGCTGCGACGACGAGGACCCCGGCGGTGACGGCCGAGATGCGGGCGGTGCGGCGGTGCATGGAGGTCTCCTGGGGTCGTGACGGGGGTGACCGCTGAGGTCGGTCGTCACGCTAGGGACGGCGCGATCGACGCGCGGCCCCTGGAGAGAAGTCCGAACGACCCCGAACGCCGCGATCCGTGGGCGGCCCGGCGGCGCCGGCACGCCGGGCTCATGACGGAGCCCACGCAGCCCCGTGGAGCCCGAGGCGGGCGAGGTCGGGCCCACGACGTCTGCACCCTCTGGCGTGCCCGATATGTCCGGGTCTACGGTTCGGGCAAAGGGGGTGGCGGCGATGGCCGAGGCGCCGATCACGGACGAAGAGCTGGCCAAGCTGCGCGCACACCTGGCGAAGGACGACGAGTCGGGTGGCAGCTACCCCGCGATCGCCGGTATCACCTGGCGTGCGACCTACAGCCCGGAAGAGGTCAAGAAGGCCAGCACGTACTGGACCGTCGGGGGCGTGGTCCTGGCACTCGCGTTCCTCGTGTTCGCCGGGCTGGTGCTGCACAAGGCGACGGGCGCTGCTGCTGTCGTCGGCATCGCCGGCGCCGTCGTCGGCGGCCTGTTGCTCGTCTGTGCAGGCATCGGGCAGATGCACGGGGAGGTCCTGCACGCCGAGGACACGACGCCCGCGCGACCACCGGCGGATCGACGCGGCGTCTGGAAGGGCGCCGAGACCGCTGCCGTCGTCGTCCGAGCTCTCCGGGAGGGCATCGCGGGGCTGACTGCGGCACGGTCCCTGGTGTTCGCTGGTGCCGCCCTGCTGGCTGTGGCCGCCCTCGGTGCGGGCCTGTCCGCACTGGGAGGGGCTGACGCCGGCACCGAGCCGGCTGCAGACCCCAGCCCGTCCGCCAGTGCCAGCCCGACGGGTTGAGACGCGCACGGTGGTGCTCGCGCTGCCGCTCGGAGCCCAGGACGACGTGGTCGGGGGCGAACGCCGTGCCGGCGCGGATCTCGTGCGGGTTCGAGCATCCGGAACGGGCAGTCGTCGACGACCTCCCACTCCTCGGCGGTGAGCAGCGCGTCGCCCTCGGGGTGCGGGAGACGGGAGTCGAACCCGCACGCCCTCTCGGGCACCAGGACCTAAACCTGGCGTGGCTGCCGTTACACCACTCCCGCCGGTGCCCGGTCCGCGCCGGGCGGGACCTCAGTCGATGCCGAGGTCCCGGCGCAGCTTGGCGACGTGGCCGGTCGCCTTGACGTTGTACTGCGCGAGCTCGACGACGCCCTCGGGGTCGACGACCACCGTGGAGCGGATGACGCCCGTCACGGTCTTGCCGTAGAGCGTCTTCTCGCCCCAGGCGCCCCACGCCTCCAGGACCGACCGGTCGGTGTCCGACGCGAGCGGGAACGTCAGGTCCTCCGCCTCGGCGAACCGCGCCAGCGCCGGCACGTCGTCGGGCGAGACGCCGACGACCCGGTAGCCCCGGCCCTGCAGCGAGGCCAGCGAGTCGCGGAAGTCGCACGCCTGCGTGGTGCAGCCCGGGGTGCCGGCCGCCGGGTAGAAGTACAGGACCACGTGCTGCCCGCGCAGGTCGGACAGCGTGACCGACCCGCCGTCCGCCGTCGGCAGCGTGAAGTCGGGGGCGGTGTCGCCGGCGGTCAGGCGGGGCATGGCGTCTCCTGCATCGACGAGGGGGGCGCGGCGGGGCCGCCGCGCGGTGCCAGCGTACGACCCCCGGGAGTCGCGCGGTCCGCGCCCGGGCGTCGGCTACCGTCGGGCGCGTGAGTGCACAGCGCCCCGACGGCCCCGCCGCCCGCCCCGACCTGCCGATCCGGATGCTCAACGACCGCCTGCTGGTGCGGCTCGACGGGGACGCCGCCGAGCGCCGGTCGTCGGCCGGCATCGTCATCCCGGCGACCGCCGCGGTCGGCAAGCGGCTGACCTGGGGCGCGGTCGTCGCCGTGGGGCAGCACGTGCGGCAGGTGGGTGTCGGGGACCGCGTGCTGTTCGATCCGGACGAGCGCGCCGAGGTCGAGCTGGAGGCGACGACCTACCTGCTGCTGCGGGAGAAGGACGTGCACGCGGTGGCGGAGCCGCGCGGCGACGGCGAGGGCACCGGCCTCTACCTCTGAGACGGTGCCGGCACGGGGTCCGCGGGGCTCCTCCGGCCGCGACGGGGACGCCGGTGCGCCGCGGCCCGTGCCGCGCGTGTTCGCCCTCGGCGTGCGTCCTTGCGCGCCGTGGACGCGGGTGTTCCCATGGTCGGGAGGACGACGACCCCGGGGGAGGGGCTGTGGACGAGGACGAGACGCGCACCACGGAGCACGAGGGTGCGCGCGGGACGGGCGAGGACGCGGCAGGGACGGTGATGGACCTGCTGGCCGAGCACGTGCCGCTGACGCTGCTCGCGGACCTCGCCGCGGCCGAGCCGCGGTCGGAGGCCATCCTGCAGGCCGAGGGGCTGCCGGAGGACGCGTGGTGGGAGGGTGACGACGCGCGGACGCCCGCTCCCGCCGTCGACGCGGGAGCACCGGAGGACGAGCTGCCGGTGGACCCGGACGCCGCCGGGGAGCCCGCCGCGCCGCCGTCGGCGTGACCTGTGCCACTCCCGGCTCCTGAGGGGGGATCGGATTCGCGTTCTGGGGCGGGGCGCTGCTACCGTTCTTCTCGCGCGCCATTAGCTCAATTGGCAGAGCAGCTGACTCTTAATCAGCGGGTTCGGGGTTCGAGTCCCTGATGGCGCACCAACGAGGCCCTCGCTCGCGGACACGCGGTCGGGGGCCTTCGTCGTCGCCGGTCGGGGCGTGACCGCACGCCGTCGGGGCGTTCCCGGACGACGTCGGGCGGGGCGGGGGACGACGGCCCCGCGCCGGGGTCACTCGGGGTCGGTGGCGAGTCCCCGTGCGGCCGCACGGGTGCGGACCGTGTCGGCGATCTGCTGCGCCTGGGCGTGCACGAGCACGCGCAGCAGGTCGTACCGACGGTCGACCTCGGCGTCGGACGCGTCACCGTCGCGCGCCGCGATCCACTCGCGCTTGGCGGAGCGGATGTCCGCGTCCGTCACGTCGATGCGCCAGGGGTCCTGTTCCATGGGTCAAACGTCCCACTCGGGGCGCGGGCCGACCAGGAGGTTCGGGCAGTTTCACCCGGCCTTCCCGGGGGACGGCGACGCGATTCACCTGTTCGCCGGTCGATGGAGGGGATCCGCCGCGGCCGGGCGGCGGTCGACCTGCCGTCCTGCGCGCCGGGGGCCACGATGGTGCCACCGCGCGCGCCGCGGGCCAGGCCGAGGAACGGAGCGAGGACATGACCGAGCACACCCAGCAGCCGGACGCCGACGGACGCACGACCGCCACCTACGACGTGGTGGTGCTCGGTGCCGGCGCGGTGGGGGAGAACGCCGCGGACCGGGCGGGGCGCCGGGGGCTGTCGGTCGCCGTGGTGGAGAACGAGCTGGTGGGCGGGGAGTGCTCGTACTGGGCGTGCATGCCGTCGAAGGCGCTGCTGCGGCCCGGGGCGGTGCTGGCCGCCGCGCGTGCGGTGCCCGGGGCCGCCGAGCTGGTCTCCGGGACGCTCGACCCGGCCGCGGTGCTCGCGCGTCGCGACGAGTTCGCCTCGCACTGGGACGACCACGGCCAGGTCGAGTGGCTGGACTCCGCGGGGATCGCCCTGCTGCGGGGCACGGCGCGGTTCACCGGCCCGAAGGAGCTGCTGGTGGAGACGGAGGACGGCGAGGTCCACCTGATCGCGCGGCACGCCGTGGTGGTCGCGACCGGGAGCGAGCCGGTCGTGCCCGACGTGCCCGGGCTGGCCGAGGCGCAGCCCTGGACCTCGCGCGAGGCGACGGCCGTCAAGGAGGTCCCCGGTCGGCTCGTGGTCCTCGGCGGCGGGGTCGTCGGGGTCGAGATGGCCGTGGCCTACCGGGACCTGGGGTCCGAGGTCAGCCTCCTGGTGCGCGGGGACCGGTTGCTGACCGGCGTCGAGCCGTTCGCCGCCGAGGAGGTCGCCGCGGGGCTGCGGGACCTCGGGGTGGACCTGCGGTTCGGCACCTCCGCCACCCGGGTGACGCGCGACGAGGCCGGGGTGCACCTCGCGGTCACCGGGCCGCAGGGCGACGACGAGCTGCACGCCGACGCGGTGCTGGTCGCGACGGGCCGGCGGCCGCGCACCGCCGGGCTCGGGCTGGACGTGCTCGGGCTGGACGAGGGGCGGCTGCTGGAGGTCGACGACGCCCTCCAGGTGGCCGCGGTCGAGGACGGCTGGCTGTTCGCCGTCGGGGACGTCACGGGACGGACCGCGACCACGCACCAGGGCAAGTACGACGCCCGGGTGGCGGGCGACGTGGTCGCGGCGCGGTTCCCGGCGTCGGGGACCGCGGACGCGGAGGGCGACGACGACGGTGTCGCCGCGGACGCCGAGCGCGGCGCCACGGCGTGGAGCCGCTACCGCGCGACCGCCGACCACGCCGCGGTGCCGCAGGTCGTGTTCAGCCGCCCGGAGGTGGCCGCGGTGGGGCTGACCGAGCAGCAGGCGCGGGACGCGGGGCTCGGCGTGCGGTCGGTGTCCTACCCGATCGGCTCCGTCGCGGGGGCGTCCGTCGCCGCGGACGGCTACTCCGGCACCGCGCACGTGGTGCTGGACGAGGCGCGCGGCGTGCTCGTGGGGGCGACGTTCACCGGGCCGGACGCGGCCGAGCTGCTGCAGGCGGCGACGATCGCGGTCGTCGGGGAGGTGCCGCTGGACCGGCTGTGGCACGCGGTCCCGGCCTACCCGACGGTGTCGGAGGTGTGGCTGCGGCTGCTGGAGACCGCGGGTCTCTGACGCCGGCCCTGCGTGACCGGTCCCGTCCCGTCCCGTCCCGTCGTCCCGTCCCGCCCGGCCGCCCGGACGGACGACGGGGCGGCCGGGACGAGCGAGCGCCCCGGCCGCCCCGTGGCGGTCGGTGTCAGCCCGCGAGCGAGCCGTCGGAGGAGAGCACCAGGCCGATGGAGGCCTCGCCCTGCCGGACGGCGTCGCCGATCAGGCCGAAGTCGTAGGACCGGAACTCGGTGAAGGTGAGCCCGTAGGTCTCCTCGAGACCGGGCTGGCAGAACGGGCGCTCCGGGCACTCGGCCGGGCCCGCGAGGACGAGCCCGCCGTCGCACGCGGTCGCGAGGTCCGAGAGCGTCGTGACCCCGTGCTCCTCGGCGAACGCGGAGGTGACCGCGAACGCGTTCTGGTCCTGCGCCTGCGACACCGCCCCGAACGTCAGCCCCGCGTCGGTGCCCAGGGCGGTGAGCGCCTCGACGGTGGCGTCGACGTCGCCGCTCGCGACCGGCTCGGCGTCCGCGCCGTTCGCGGAGGTGTTGAGGAACTCCGCGAGCGTGGCGGCGTACTCCGGCGTCAGCGTGATCTGCCCGCTCTGCAGCGCGGGCAGGTAGGTCTCGCGGTTGCCGATCGTCTGGACCTCGGCGGAGTACCCGGCGGACCGGAGCACGGCGGCGTAGATCTCGGACAGGGTGGCGCTCTCGGAGAAGTTCGCGGCGCCGACGACGATGCTCGTCCCGCCGCCGGCCGTGGTGTCGCTCGCGGCGAGCCCCTCGTCCTCGACGAACTGGGCCGCCACCTCGGTCGAGGTCTGCCGGTCGATGTCGACGGCCTTGTTCAGCCCGATCAGCTTCTCGGTGTCGAGGGACGCAGACACGGTGTCGAGCAGCGGGATCAGCGCGGGGTCGGCCTCGGCGGCCGCGGCGTTCACCGCGGGGATGACGTTGTCGGCGTTCTGCAGCCCCTGGTCGTCCTCGAGCACGACCAGCTGGTCGCCGGCGACGGGCTCGCAGGCCGCGGCGGAGGCGTCGCCGCCGGTCGTCGGGTCGGCGGTGCCGCCGCCCGAGCCGGGGTCGCCGCAGGCCGCCACGAGGAGCAGCAGGCCGGCTGCGGCGGCGGGGAGGATGGATCGACGGACGAACATGGGCGTTCCTCTGGTCTGGGCCCCCGCGGATCGGGGCGTCGGGCGCATGGTCGGGTCGCGCCGTTCATTCGACCGGCGTTCCCCCTGGTCGGCAACCGCAGGAGCGGTGCGCGACGGTCACGGTCCGGTCACGGTGTGCCGGAGGCCGGGGCGGGCGACGGTGCGGGTGCGGCGGCGGGCGCGGGGTCGAGCGACGCGACGCCCGGGCGGCCGCGGGTCCGGCGTCGCGTCGAGGCGCGCATCGGGGCGGGGGTGAGCGCGCGCTGGACCAGCGCCAGCACGCCCTCGACGGCGAGGCAGAGCCCGGCGACCAGCACGGCGCCGGCGACGACCTGGCCGTACCGCTGCAGCGCCATGCCCTGCACGATGATCGAGCCCAGGCTCCGACCGCCGACCAGCGCGGCGAGCGGCACCGTGGCGAGCACCTGCGTGGTGGCCGTCCGCAGGCCGGCACCGACGAGCGGCAGCGCGAGCGGGAGCTCCACCAGGGCGAGGGAGCGCCCGCCGGACATGCCGACCCCGCGCGCCGCGTCCCGGACGTCCGCGTCGACCTCCATCAGACCGGTGAACGTGTTGCTGAGGATCGGCGGCACCGCGAACACCGCCACCGCCAGGATCGTCGCGGTGGCGCCGAACAGCCCCGTCGAGGCGAAGATCGTCAGCAGCGCGAACGTCGGCAGCGCGCGCGAGGTGTTGGCGAGCACCACCGTCACCACCCCGCCGCGTCGCCGGTGCCCGAGCCAGATGCCGGACGGCAGCGCGACGAGGGCGGCGAGCAGCACGGCCGTCGCGCTGATCCGCAGGTGCTCGACCGTCAGGGCGATCACCCCGGACCGCCCGGTCCAGTTCAGCGGGTCGTTGAGCCAGGTGACGGCGTCGGTCAGCACGTCCACGTCAGGCCTCCCGCCCACGGCGGGCCCACGGGGTCACGGCGCGTCCGACCAGCCACAGGAGCAGGTCGAGGACCAGCGCCAGGGCCAGGCAGAGCAGCGTCGCCGTGAGGATCTCCGCGTGGTACTTGTTGTTCCGGAAGCCGCGGAACATGAGGTTGCCCAGCCCGCCGTAGCCGACGACGACGCCGACGGTGACGAGGGCCACGGTCGTGACGGTGGCCAGGCGGACGCCGGTGACGATGGCGGGCAGCGCGTTCGGCAGCTCGACCGTGAGGAGCAGCCGCAGGCGGCCGTAGCCGAGCCCCCGCCCGGCGTCGCGCACGCTCTCGTCCACCCCGTCGAGGCCCACCAGCACGTTCCGGACGAGCACGAGCAGCGCGTAGACCACCAGCCCGACGAGCACCGGCGTGCGGCCGATGCCGGTCCACGGCACGAGCACGCTGAACAGGGCGAGCGAGGGCACCGTGTACAGGACGCCCGTCGTCCCGACGATGGGCGCCGCCAGCCGCGGGCGCAGGTGCGCGAGCATCCCGAGCGGCACGGCGACCAGGCACGCGATGAGCACGGCCTGCACGGTCAGGGTCGCGTGCTGCTCGAGCGCGTGGGCGATGTCCGTCCAGTTGCGCTGCACGTAGTCCCAGGACAGCCACGGGTTCGCCGCGGGGTCGCCCGCGGCGGCGGCGAGGGTCCCGGCGTCCGCAGTGGTCAGGGCTCTGGTCACCTCGGCGACGCTACCCGCGCCCACCGACACGCGCCCGGGCGCGGGGTCCGGGCGGGGGCGGAGGGGGTGCCGGCGGGGGCGGAGGGGGTGCCGGCGGGTGCCCGCGGGGTCGGCGTGCGGGGGGTCGGACGGGACGCCACCCGTGCCGGGCGGGCGTCGGAGGGCGACGGTACCGTCGACGGCATGGCCACGGCGATCCGCTTCGAGCACGTCCGCAAGGCGTACCCCGACGGGACGGTGGCCGTGGGCGACCTCTCGCTCGACGTCGAGTCCCACGAGCTGCTCGCGCTCGTCGGCCCGTCGGGCTGCGGCAAGTCCACGACGCTGCGCATGGCGAACCGCCTCGTCGAGCCGACGTCGGGGCGGATCTTCCTCGACGGGGACGACGTGACCGACGTCGACGCGGTGGGTCTGCGCAGGCGCATCGGCTACGTGATCCAGAACGTGGGGCTGTTCCCGCACCGCACCGTCGAGCAGAACGTCGCGACCGTGCCGCGGCTGCTCGGCTGGGACCGCGCCCGCACGCGCGCCCGGGTCGGTGAGCTGCTCGAGCTGGTCGGGCTGGAGCCGGCCCGGTACGCCCGCCGCTACCCGCACGAGCTGTCCGGCGGCGAGCGGCAGCGCGTCGGCGTCGCGCGCGGGCTCGCCACGGACCCGCCGGTGCTGCTGATGGACGAGCCGTTCGGCGCCGTCGACCCCGTGGGGCGCCGCCGGCTGCAGACCGAGTTCCGGCGGATCAAGGACGAGCTCGGCACCACCGTGATGCTCGTCACGCACGACGTCGACGAGGCCGTCCGGCTCGCCGACCGGGTCGCCGTGCTGAGCCGGGGCGGCCGGCTGGAGCAGCTGTCCGACCCCGTCCGGCTGCTCGCCGCGCCCGCGAGCCCCGCGGTCGCGGACCTGGTGGGCACCGGTGCGGCCGTGCGGCTGCTGGCGCTGGGCCGGGTGGAGCGGCGCGACCTCGGTGCCGTGCGCGACGGCGCCCCCCACGACGGCGCCCCCCACGACGGCGCCCCCCACGACGGCGCCCCGCCCGACCGCGCCCTGCACGACGGCGCCCTGCCCGACGGCGCCCTGCCCGACGGCGCCCTGCCCGACGGCGCCCCGCCCGACCGCACCCCGCCCGACCGCACCCTGCACGTCGGCGACCCCCTCGACGCCGCGTTCGCCGCCCTGGCCGCCGAGCCGTCCGGCCGGGTGCCCGTCCACCAGGACGGGGCCGTGGTCGGCGAGCTGGACGCCCCGGGGGTCCTCGCCGCCCTGCACCGCCTCGTGGACGCCGCGCGGACCGACGCCCCCGACGCCGGCACCGCCGACCGGAGCGGGGCCGACGAAGCGACGCCGTCCGCCCCGGTGCGTGGGTAGTCTGCCCAGGGTGAGCACTCGGATCGCCCTGGCCACCTGCGCCGCCCTGCCGGACCTCGACCCGGACGACGCCCCGCTGGTCGCGGCGCTCCGGGAGCGCGGCCTCGAGGTCGAGTCCCCGGTGTGGAACGCCGCGGACGTCGACTGGTCCTCCTACGACGCGGTCGTCGTCCGCTCCACGTGGGACTACACCGACCGCCCGCGCGACTTCCGGTGGTGGGCCCAGCGGGTCAGCCAGTCCTCGCGCCTGCTGAACCCCGCGCAGGCGGTGACCTGGAACATAGACAAGACGT
>DAMBCY010000092.1:0-12062 GCA_032056255.1 Cellulomonas sp.
CCTACGCGCCGGGGTCAGGACCGTCCGGCGTCGCGGAGCCGCCGCGCCTCGATCGCGACCTGCCCGCCCCACGCGGTCGCACGGTCCAGCTCGCCGTCCAGGAGCGGTCCGTGCATGCCGCGGACGTGGAAGCCCTGGGGCGCGCCGACCAGGGTGCAGCCCGCCGCACGGAGCCGCTTCGACATCCCGCCCGCCGCGCGCTTCGGCACCGGCCGGCTGACCCGGGTGTCGAACGCCGCGGCGGGGACGCCCGCGACCCCGCCGAGCTGCTCCAGCCACTCGCGCACGCCCCGACCCGCGTCCGCGCCGGGCTCACGGGCCGCGGCGTCGCGCGCCTCGTCGGTGGTGAGGTGCTGGTCCCGGCTCGCCCGGGTCTCGGGGCGGCTCATCGAGAACGCGTGCGTGGGTCCGCCGACGACCAGCAGGTCCGTCCGGAGGTCGTCCGGCGCGGCGAGCACGTTCACCACGGTGACGTCCGCCCCGGGGACCGCGGCCCGGATCCCGTCCGCCACCGCGTCGGCGACCGCGTGGCTGTTGCCGAACATGCTCTCGTACACCACGTGCGCGCGCATCGGGCCTCCCCTGGGCTCCTCACCGGGCGCGACGGTGCGCCGGCTCCGCCCAGGACGCTAGGCCCCCGCCCGGCGCCCGGTGTGGGCCGAGGGTCCCGACCGGTCCGTCACCGCGGGTCAGCGGCCCGGGCCCGCCACCTGCCCCGCGGTGCGCACGGCGCGGTCCAGCACCGCCCCCGCGACCGACTCCAGGGTGCGGCCCTGCCGCCCCGCCAGCACGGTCAGCACGTGCCGGGCCTCGCGCTCGTCGCAGCCCCGGACCTCCATCAGCACGCCCACGGCCTGCTCGACGCTCGCGCGGGACCGGCGCTGGGCACCCGGCGGCCGGTGCGGGCGCTCGCGCGCGGGGATCGTGTCGTGCAGCCCGATCAGCGAGGCGATCTGCCCGGCGAACCCGGCCACCCGCCGCACGACCTGCGGCGCGACCGCCCCCGGCTCGTCGAGGTAGAGCGACAGCACCGAGCCGCCGCCCCGCGGCAGGTCCGCGCCGACGACGACCGCGGAGCCGAACCCCGCGGCGACCGTGGCCTCCCGCCAGCGGGGCCAGGCCGCGCAGCCCGACGCCGAGCGCAGGTCGGTGAGGATCACCGGGCCGGGGGCGTCGAGCACGGTGCGCCAGGGCACGTCCGCCCCGAGGGCGTCGACCCGCTCCGCCCGCGGTCCCGTGGCGGCGATGAGCCGGTCCAGGTCCCGGCGGCGCGCGTGCACCGTCAGCTCCCCGCCCCCCGCGGTCCGCTCGCGCACGAGGGCGGCCAGGTCGTCCAGCAGCGCGAGCACGCTGCGTCCCGGTTCGGCCCCTGTGCCCGCGGCGCGCACGTCCGCCATCGTTGCCCCCTGGGCAGCGGGTCCGGGGCGCGTCGACCGCACCCGTCGCGGAGGCGCGCGCTGCCGACACGCCTCAGCCATGGTGGCACGTGCGGTCGCCGGGCGGGCCGGCTCCTGCGGTGTGTCCCCCGTGCGGGTGACGGGTGCCTACGCGGGACCGTCGCCGTCGGCGAGCCGGGTCCGGCGTTCCAGGACGGCCGCCGCGGCGTCGGCGAGCCGCTGGCCGTCCGCCCAGGCGCGGGCCCGCAGCAACGCCCGCGCGTCCTCCGGGGGCAGGCCCGTCTGCGCGACGACCATGCCCACGGCCCGGTCCAGCCGGTCGGCCGCCCCGTCGGGGTCCGGGGCGACCGCCCGCACCGCCGGGGCGAGGGCGTCGGCGAGCACCTGGCCGTCCTCCTCCACGACCGCCGCCACGCCCTGCGGGACCGGCTCCTCGGACCGCCGGGGCGTCGGGACCGGCGACGGCGGCAGCACCGTGTGCACCACGAGCGCCCCGACGCACCGCGCCGACGAGCGGATGGGCCAGGCCCGGACGACCACGGCGGGCAGCCCGACCTCCGCGGCGGCGACGTCCAGGGCCGGGATCCCGCTCGGCCGCGCGGCGTCCCCCAGCCGCACGGTCAGGGACTGCGGGGCCGCCAGCGCCCGGGTGCCGGGCCCGTCGCCCACCAGCTCCTCGAGCTCCGTGAGCAGCGCCCCGACCGGGCCGGTCGCCGCGGCGACGCCCCCCTCGGGGGTGCCGCTCCCGACCGCGGCCGCGCCGTCCGCGCCGAGCAGCGACGCGACGGCGCGGCACAGGCGCACCAGCGCGGTCGCGGGCTCCTCCCCGGACGCACCGGGGCACGGGTCCGCGGAGGCGGCGGCCAGGGCGCGCCGCAGGTCCTCGGGGTCCGTCACGCCGCCAGTGTCGGGTGCACCGTGCCACCGCGCACCCGGAGTGCTACGCGAGCCGGTCCAGGACCGCCCGCAGGTTGCCGGCGAGGGCCGACCGGTGCTGCTCGACCCCGGGACCGGTGTACCCGCGCGGCGCGATCTCGACGAGCATCACGAGCGACATGTGCATGCGGTAGAGCAGCAGCCGGCTGTCCCCGGCCGGGGTGCCGAGCGCGATCACCCCGCCTGCTGCCGCGTACCCCGCGAGAAGCGCCTCCGGCACGGGCCCGAGCCCCATCTGGTCGGCGCCCGCGAGCTCGAGCAGCGGGTCGCCCCACACCGCCCGCTCGGGGTCGATCACGCCGGTCAGCGTGAGCGGTCCCGGGTCGACGAACAGGTTCCCGGACCACAGGTCCGTGTGCACCAGCGCGGGCCGCGTCACCTCGGCGAGCGCACCCCGGTGCCGCTGCAGCGCGCCGCGGACCTCGTCCGCGGGCAGATCGGTCCCCCAGCGCTCCGCGTCCCGGAGCAGGGCGCCCACCATGCGTTCGAACGCCTCCGGCCAGGTCGGGGCCGTCAGGCCGGTGCTCGCGTCCGGGTACCCGAAGCGGTCGCCGGTGACCGTGTGCAGGCGGGCCATCAGCGCGCCGAGCTGCGGCAGCACCCGGGCTCGCAGCTCGTCCGGCCGGTCGGCGCCCTGCTCGACGTCCACCAGCGGCACCCCCTCGAGGTGCGACGCCACCACGACGTCCGACGGCACCCGGGTGCGCGAGAAGTCCGTGAGCAGCACCCGCGGCATCAGCAGGTCGGGGCGTCCCGCCGCCAGCCCGTACACCAGGGCCTCGGTGCGCAGCAGGTCGTGCTCGTACGTCAGCAGCCGGTCGGTGGCGGTCGGGGCGGTCTTCACGACCACCCGCGTGCCGCCCTCGAGCGTCGCGCGGAAGGTCGTCGCGAACATCCCGCCCGTGAGCCGCTCCAGGCCCACCACCGCCCCGAGCGGGGCGAGCACCCGGGGCAGGGCGTCGCGCAGGTGCTGGTCCGGCTCGGTGGTCACCATCGGCATGGCGCCAGGGTAGTGACGCGCGCGGCCCGCCCGGGCACGGCAGACTGCCCGGGTGGACGACAAGGCGACGCTGCACCGGTACCTGCGGACCCAGCGCGAGAACCTGCTCGCCAAGCTCGACGGCCTCGGCGAGTACGACGCGCGCCGGCCGCTGACCCGGTCCGGCACCAACGTCGCGGGGCTGGTCAAGCACGTCGCGAGCGTCCAGCTCGGCTACTTCGGCGAGGTGTTCGGCCGGCCGCCCGGACGGGTGCTGCCGTGGTCCGCGGACGACGCCGAGCCCGACGCCGACCTGTGGCTGCCCGCCGAGGAGTCGCTGGAGTCCGTCCGCGAGCTGCACCGGTTCTCGGCCGCGCACGCCGACGCCACCATCGAGGCGCTGCCGCTCGACGCGCCCGGACGGGTGCCGTGGTGGTCCGAGGCCCGGGCGCCGGTGACCCTGCACCTGGTCCTGGTGCACGTCGCGGTCGAGACCGCCCGGCACGCGGGGCACGCCGACATCCTGCGCGAGACGATCGACGGCGCGGTCGGCAACGGGCCGGACGACCCGAACACCGTGCCCCGGGACGACGAGGCCCGCAGCGCGCACCGGGCACGGATCGAGGCGGCCGCGCGGGCCGCCGCCGGGCTGGGCTGACCCGGTGCGCGGCACGCCGGACGGGTCGAGCGGCAGCGCTGCGGGCCCGGTGCGCCCCGCTGTGGCACCGTGTGCGCCGTGAGCGCCGCCGACCCGCAGTCCCTGTTCCCGGGCAAGCACTTCATCAGCACCGCCCTGGAGGTCCTGGAGACCAAGACCACCATGTCCGGCGGTCTGGCCCGGCGGTACCTCCAGCGCGCGGCCATGGCGGGTGTGATCATCGGTCTGCTCTACGCGACCTTCTACGCGGTGCTCGCGGCGTTCGACGCCGTGCAGGTCGGCGGGTCGACGCTGCTCCCGGTCGGGCGGATGGTCGGCGCGGTGGTGTTCGGCTGGGCGCTGGTGTTCATCTACTACTCGCGGTCCGAGCTCCTGACCTCGAACATGATGATCGTCTCGATCGGGGCGTACCACCGCCGCACGTCCTGGGGCCGCGCCCTGCGGATGCTCGGCATGTGCTACGCCGGGAACCTGGTCGGCGGCCTGTTCGTCGCGGTGCTGCTGCGGTTCTCGACCCTCGTGGACGGCGCCCCGATGGACCAGATGGCCGCCTCCGTCGCGCACAAGCTCGCGTACGTCACGGACGGCCCCGCCGGGTGGGTCGACCTGCTGCTGCGTGCGGTGCTCTGCAACTTCTGCATCAACATCGCGATGCTGCTGGTCTACAACGGCCTGATCAAGGACGACCTGACCAAGTGCCTCGTCATGATCGTGTCGGTCTTCATCTTCGCGTTCCTCGGCCTCGAGCACTCCGTCGCCAACACCGTGCTGTTCTCGGTCGTCGGGCTGCAGGAGGGCATCGCGCTCGGTGCGGCCGCCGGCAACCTCGCCATCGCGCTGCTGGGCAACTTCATCGGCGGGGGGCTGCTGATCGGCCTCGCCTACGCCTACGTCAACGACGACTCGCAGTGGCTGCGGCAGATGACCACGACCACCACCGCGCCCGGGCGCGGCGCCGCCGCCCGGGGCACGACGGCGGACGACCGGGCGCAGGGCCGGCGCAGCACGCCCGCGGATCAGGAGTAACCGGGGCCCCCGGGCAGCCCGAACAGCTCCTCGAGCGTCGCCAGGCCGCGCCGCTCCAGCTCCGTCACGAGCTCGGTGCCGACGTACCGCAGGTGCCAGCCCTCGGGCGCGAAGCCCGTGACCTCCTGGGTCGCCGCGGTGTACCGCACGAGGAAGCCGAACTCGCCCGCGTGCTCCGCGACCCAGGCACCCTCGACGGTCGTGTCGAAGCAGTCCTGGAAGTCGCACTCCGGGCGGGTGGTGCTGCCGACGTCGACCGCCAGGCCGGTCTGGTGCTCGCTGTGACCGGCCCGGGCGGACACCTCGTCGGCGCGCGCCTCGCCGACCAGCCGGGCCCAGGACCCGTGCACCGCCTGCTGGTACGCGGCGGACCGGTACGCGCTGCGCAGCCCGAGCTGCACGCCGTCCGCCGCGGCCGCAGCCAGCATGTCGGTGAGCGGCCCCCGGACCTGGGCCCGCACCTCGTAGCCCTGGACCGTGGTCAGGTCCGCCGGCACGTGGTCCGCCGGGACGAGCGGCCGGGCCTTGTTGACGACGACCCACGTGCTCGACGGGTCCTGCGTGGACCACCGGGCGAGGTCGAGGCCCGCCGGGGCAGGCGGTCGCAGCGGCGCGGGGGCCGGCGCGGGCGCGCCCTCGGGGCCGAGCACCTCCGCGAGCGAGCGACCCGCCAGCGGGCCGGCGGTCGGGGAGCCGCCGACGTCGTCGGGGTGGTCGGCGTGGTCGGCCTCGGCGGGGTCGGTGGGGTCGGTGGCAGGCGTCGGTGCGGGCGACGCGGGGACCCCGTCGGGTCCCGACGTGCCGTCGCCGGTGCCGCCGACCGGCTCGGCGGGCTCGACCGCCCCGACCGGCTCGACGGCGTTCCCGGCGACCTCCGACATGGTGCCGGGAGCGCCGTCCGCCGGCGTCGCCGGGGCCACCGCGGCCGGGGCCACCGCGGCCGGCGTCGCCGCGGCAGGGGCCACGGCGGCAGGGGGCGCGGGCACGGCGGGGCCGTCGGGGTGGCCGAGGCCGGTACGGTCCGGCGTGGTGGCCCGCCGCGCGGCGGTCCGGCTGCCGTCGGGGCCGTCCGCTCCGACGACGGGTCCGGTGGCCCCCGCCGCACCCGCCGCACCCGCCGCGGACGCCGCCGCCGACGGAGCCGCGGGAGCAGCCGGCAGGACCACGGGTCCGGCGACGGGCGACGGGTCGGCCGCGGTGCCGGACCACGCGAGGACCGCCGTCGTCGTGCCGAGCACGAGCACCGAGCAGAGCTGGGCCGCGCGGGAGGACACCGGACGGGCAGGACGCGGTCGCGCGTGCGCCGGGGCCACGCGCGGGTGCGCGTGGTGCGGGTGACGGGTCGGCACGGCGGGGCTCCTGGCCGGGGACGAGGGGGACGCCGACCAGTCTGGCCGCTCGTGCCCCGCGGGGCCAGCGCCGTGCGGCCCGCGACCGGGGACGCCGGCGCCTGCGGCGAAGCCGGTCCGCGCCCACTGGTCCCGCCGGGTCGTGGCAGGACCACGTGCCGATTTGAGTGGTGGGCGCCACGGCACCTGAGTGCTGGGCCGCGCGGGACCTGAGTGCTGCGGGTGCCGGCTACACCTGGAGGTCGCGCGCGAGCGCCGACAGCGCCGAGCCTCGCCGCCGGGCGTCGAGCGCCAGGCTCCCGTCACCGGCCCAGCGGACCGAACCGGCGTGCAGCAGCTCGTCGAGCGCCTCCGCCGCCGTGTTCTCCCGGACCCATCGGTCCAGGTCGGCGCGGCTCATCGGGCGACCGAGCAGCGCCGCGAGCAGGCGGGCCTTGGTCAGGGGGTCGGCGGTGCCGGCCAGGACGGCCGAGGTGCCGAGGTCGGTCTCCATGCTGGGGTCTCCCTGCCGGCGGCCCCGCGCGGGCCACCTTCTGCGTGCGACGGACCCCACCAGCGAAGCCGCCCGCCGACCACCCAGGCCCGGCCGGCGACGGTGTGAGTGGTGCCGGCCGCTCAGGCGCGCGTGTGCAGCACCCGGCCCCCGCCCAGCACCAGCTCCCGCGGCGGCGTGCGGACCAGCGCGTCCATCGGGTTCTCCGCGTCGAGCAGCACGAGGTCGGCGCGTGCGCCCACGACGAGGTCGTGCCGGTCCCGGCCGACGGCCCAGGCGCCCGCGGAGGTCGCCAGCTCGACGACGCGCCGCAGGTCCTCGTCCCGCACCAGGCTGCTCGCCCGCGCGTACTGCCACGCGATGCCGAGCGTGTCACCGGTCCCGTAGGGGCTCCACAGGTCGCGGATGCCGTCGGTGCCCAGCCCGAGCCGCACCCCGGCGGCGTCGAGCTCGGCGAGCGGGAGCTGGGGCAGGCGCAGCGGCGCGACGGTGGTCATGCTCACCCCGGCCTCGCCCATCGCCGCCAGGAGATCCGCACGCCGGTCGGCGGGCAGCTGCGCGACCGCGAACCCGTGGGCGAGGTTCACCCTGCCGTGCAGGCCGAGCCGCCGCGTCCGCTCGACGACCAGCTCGACCTGGAACGCACCCAGCTCGGCCGGGTCGTGCAGGTGCAGGTCCACCCCGACGCCGTGCTCCGCGGCCAGCCCGAGCACGGCGTCGACCTGCCCGACCGGGTCGCGGTCGATGGACGCGGGGTCCAGCCCGCCGACGTGCTCGGCGCCGGCCCGGGCGGCGGCGTGCAGCAGCTCCAGCACGCCCGGGCGGCGCAGCACCCCGTCCTGCGGGAAGGCGACGACCTCGACGTGCAGCGCCCCGTCGTACGCGGCGGCGGCCTCGCGCACCACCTCGATGCCGCGCAGCCCGAGTCCGGTGTCGACGTCCACGTGGGTCCGCACGGCGGTGGTGCCGTGCCGGACGAGCTCGGCCAGCACGGCGGCGGTGGCGGGCACGCCCGGGATGCCGAGCTCGTCGCGGCGGGCGCGCTCGTGCCGGATGCGCCCCTCGGTCCCGCCCGCGCCGCCGTACGGCTGCCACGCCAGGCCCCACCACGACTTGTCGACGTGCGCGTGCGCGTTCACGACCCCGGGCAGCGCGAGCATCCCCCGCCCGTCCACGACGGCGTCCGCCGGGAGGTCGCCGGCACCCGGTGCCACGGGGGTGAGCGCGGTGATCAGCCCGTCCTCGACGTGCACGTCCACCCGGTCGCCGCCCCAGGGGCGGACGTCACGGACCAGGCGGACGGGTCGGAGGTCGGGCAGCGCGGGGGTGGGCGTCGTCATCCTCCCATCCTGCGCCCTCAGCCCGGCCGTGCCTCGTGCCCGGGCAGGCCGGGCGTGCGGTTGCGCTCCTTGAGCCGGGACTCGTGGACGTGCCGCCGGCCCGCGACCAGGCGCTCCCGCGTGCGCCGCTCGGCCTCGGCGAAGGCCCGGTAGTAGCCGTCGTCGAACTCCTCGACCACCTGGAACGTCCACCGGCCGGGCAGCACGTTGCGCCCCACCACCTCGGCCCGCAGCGCGTCCGCGACGTCGGCGTGGCCGGCGGCGGCCAGCCGGTCGAGCGCCTCCGCGAGCTCGGCGTCGGCCCGGCCGATCAGGCGGTGGAACGCGTACAGCATCCCGCGGGCGTGCTCCACGACCTCGAACGCCGCCGTGACCCCGCCGACCGCCTCCACGACGTCGTCGGAGGTGCCCGGCGGGGGCAGGTGGGCGGGATCGGGGCGGTCGGTCACCGGCCCATCGTGCGGCGTTCCGGGCGCGCTCGCGATCCGGGGCGGCGGTGGCCGACCGGGACCGGCCGCGGACCCCCTCCGCGGACGCGGGCGGCGTGGAGTACGGTGTCCCGCATGTTCGCGTCGCAGACCTCCTGGTGGCCCGCCTCCTAGGCGGACCTCGACGCGTCGACGACCGCCCTGACCGGTGGTCGTCGCCCCGCTCGCCGCGGGGGCCCGGGCGCCGGTCCCGACCGGAACGGCCCGACATGACCTCCCTGCTCCGCTCCCTGCTCGACGACGACGGCACCCCGTTCGCCGTGCTCCGTCGCGGCGGCTCCCCCGTGCTGGACGTGCTCGCCGGCGACGTCCTCGACGTGGACCGCCTCGCCGACATCCCCCTGGACGGCGGCACCGTCCTCGCCCTCGTCCCGTTCCGGCAGGTCCGTGAGCGCGGCTTCGTCGCGCACGACGACGGTGCCCCGCTGCGCTGCCTGCTGGTCCGCGACCGGGAGCAGGTGCCGCTCGCCGACGCCCTCGCGCTGCTGCCGCCCGAGCCGGTCCCGATCGCCGCGCAGGGCTTCGACGTCGACGACGACGGCTACGGCGCCCGGGTGCGCGCCGTCGTCGAGGACGAGATCGGCCGGGGCGAGGGGGCGAACTTCGTGCTGCGCCGTGACTTCCGGGCCACGACCGGGGCCGCGCCCGGCACCGCGGTGCTGAGCTGGCTGCGGGCGCTGGTGGAGCGCGAGCAGGGCGCGTACTGGACCTTCGCGCTGCGCACGCCGGGGCTGGCGGCCGCGGGCGCGACGCCCGAGCGGCACGTGAGCGTGGCCGGCAGGACCGCCCGGATGAACCCGATCAGCGGCACGTTCCGGCACGGCGACCGGCCGCCGACCGCCGCCGGGCTGCTGACCTTCCTCGCGGACGCCAAGGAGAGCGACGAGCTGTTCATGGTCGTCGACGAGGAGATGAAGATGATGAGCGCCGCGTGCCCGGACGGCGGCCGCATCCTGGGGCCGTACCTGAAGCAGATGTCCCGGCTCACGCACACCGAGTACGTCCTGGAGGGCCGCACGGACCTCGACGTCCGCGAGGTGCTGCGGCTGACGATGTTCGCCCCGACGGTCACCGGTTCCCCGATGGGCAACGCGTGCACGGTGATCGCCCGGCACGAGACCACGCCGCGCGGCTACTACTCGGGCGTGCTCGCGCTGTTCGAGCCCGAGGGCGACCGGTACGCCCTGGACGCGCCGATCCTCATCCGCACCGCGTACCTGGACGACGCGGGACGGGTCACGGTGCCGGTCGGCGCGACGCTGGTCCGGCACTCCTCGCCCGAGGGCGAGGTCGCCGAGACCCACGCCAAGGCCGCGGGCGTGCTCACCGCGATCGGGGCGGTCCCCCGGCCCGCGCCCGGCCGCGCACCCGTGCTGGCCGAGGAACCGGGTGTCGCGACGGCGCTGGTGGCGCGCAACGACCGGCTCGCGTCGTTCTGGCTGCGACCGCAGGCCCCGGCACCCGACCCGGTGCTCGCCGGGCGGACGGCTCTCGTGGTGGACGCCGAGGACCAGTTCACGACGATGCTGGCGCACCAGCTGCGGCACCTGGGCCTGGACGCGCGGGTGGTGCCGTGGCACGCGGTGCCGGACGGGGCGGGCAGCCCGGACCTGCTCGTGCTCGGCCCCGGTCCGGGCGACCCGCGCCGGCTCGACGACCCCCGCGTCGCCCGGGTGCACGCGCTGGTGGCGGCGCGCCTCGCCGCGGGCGACCCGCTGCTCGCGGTGTGCCTGAGCCACCAGGTGCTCGCGCTGCAGGCGGGGCTGCCGGTCGCGCCGCTGCCCGCGCCGCGCCAGGGGGTCCGGCTGGACGTGGACGTGTTCGGCGACCCCGCCGCCATCGGGTTCTACAACACGTTCGCGGCGCGGTCGGCGTCCGGGGCGGACCGGACGCCGCTGCTGGACCTGGCGGTGTCGGCCGACCCGGTCTCCGGGGTGGTGCACGCGCTGCGCGGGCCGCGGGTCGCGTCCGTGCAGGGGCACCTGGAGAGCGTGCTGTCCTCCGACGGGCTCGCGACGCTGCGCCGGCTGGTGGTGCCGCTGCTGACCTGAGTGTCGGACCCGGGGTCGACCATGGGTTCCGTGCCGACCCGTCCGCTCCCGCCCGCCGGGCCTGCCCGTGCCGGGATCCTGCACGCCGACCTCGACGCCTTCTACGCCGCGGTCGAGCAGCGGGACGACCCCCGGCTGCGGGGCCGCCCGGTCGCGGTGGGCGGCGGGGTGGTGCTCGCCGCGTCCTACGAGGCGAAGCGCCGGGGGGTGCGCACCGCCATGAGCGGGCGGCAGGCGCGCGGGCTCTGCCCCGGGCTGGTCGTCGTGCGTCCGCGGTTCGACGCGTACGTGGCGGCCAGCCGCGCCGTGTTCGCGATCTTCGAGGACACCACGCCCGCCGTGCAGGGGGTGTCGATCGACGAGGCGTTCCTGGACGTGCGCGGCCTGCACCGGATCGACGCGCCGCCCGTCGACCTCGCGGCCCGCATCCGCCACCGGGTGCGGACCGAGGTCGGGCTGCCCATCACGGTGGGCATCGCGCGCACCCCCTTCCTGGCGAAGGTGGCGAGCCGGGTCGCGAAGCCGGACGGCCTGCTCCTGGTCGACCCGCGTCGCGAGGAGGCCTTCCTGCACCCGCTGCCCCTGGAGGTGCTGTGGGGCGTCGGCCGGGTGACGGCCGCGCGGCTGCACGGGTACGGCCTGACCACGGCGGGCGACGTCGCCGCGCTCCCCCGGGACGTGCTGGTCGCCGCGCTCGGCCCCGCGATGGGGCGGCACCTGCACGCCGTGGTGCACGGGCTGACGGCCGAGCGGGTGGAGACCGGGCGGCGCCGCGGATCGGTCGGTGCCCAGCGCGCGCTCGGCACCGGCCCGCACCGGCCGGAGCACGTGCGCGGTGCCCTGCTCGGTCTGGTCGACCGGGTGTGCCGGCGGCTGCGCGGCGGGAACCGGCTGGCGCGCACGGTCGTGCTGCGGCTCCGGTTTGCCGACTACACGGGGGCCACCCGGTCGCGGACCCTCGCGCACCCGACGGCCTCCGGTGCCGAGCTGGCCGCGGCGGCGACGGCCCTCCTGGACCAGGCAGGCGCCCTGGTCCGGGACCGCGGGATCACGCTCGTCGGGGTCGCCGTCACGGGCCTGTCCCCGGACGACCACTGGCAGCCGGCGCTCGACCTCGACGGGCACGACCGGACGGGGATCGACGCGGCCGTGGACGCCGTCGCGGAGCGGTTCGGGTCCGGGGCGGTCGTCCGCGGCGCGCTGCTGCGGCAGGGGGCGGGGTACGCGATGCCGACGCTGCCGGACCCGCCGCCGGCGTGATCGTCGCCGCGGGGGCGACGCGCGGGACGACGGACGCCCCCCGGGGTCAGCTGCTGCCCGCGCCCCCCGCCGCCGCCGTCGTCGC
>DAMBCY010000093.1:0-1660 GCA_032056255.1 Cellulomonas sp.
GTGGCGACCAGGGCCGCGGCGGCCAGCGTCGCGGCGCCGGTGCGCGCCGCGCCCGCTCGGTCGTGGCGGCCGCGGCGGGGCGGCAGGGGCTGGCGTCGGGGGTGGCGCGCGCTGCTGGCGCCACCGGTGCTGCGAGGGCTCACGGGGGACCTCCGGGGTCGGGTCGGCGTCGTCGTCGGCGCCGTCGGGCGGGCTCCCGGACCGCGCGGGCCGGGTCCGGGTGCGGGTGACGAGGGGTACGGGGCGCGCGGGACCGCGCCGGGGACGGGCGGCGGCCCGGGGCAGGTGCCCGGGTCCGGGTGCGGGGGGAGCGGCGCGGCGACCGCGCCGTGGTGGGGCCGGTCGGTCCGTGCCGCGGCGCCTGCGGTGCTCCGGTGGCTGACCGGGCGCCGTCGGGCTCACGACCGTGCTAGTTGACCATGCAGCATCGAATGGTCATGCAAGAACCGTAGCCCGGGTTTCCTGGACGGGTCAAGAGATCCGACGGAACGGACGAATCGGACAGTCCGGGACCGGTCCGCCGCCGTGGCCCGCCGGCGGAACCCCGGGTGCCGGGCCGGGCGGAGGCGGTACGCTCCGAGCCCGGCGGTACCGCCGCGTCGCAGGTCGTCCGAAGGGTGTTCACGCAGCATGGTTCCCAGCAAGGCGCGTCGCGCTCCGGGGCCCGGCGGGTCCGGCGACCAGACGCGCCTCATGGCGAAGATCGCGCTGATGTACTACGAGCGCGGCGCGCGCCAGACGGACATCGCCCAGGAGCTCCACGTCTCGCAGTCCAAGGTCTCGCGCCTGCTCGCGCGTGCGGCGGAGGTCGGGATCGTGCGGACGACGGTGACCGTCCCCGCGGGCGTCCACACCGACCTCGAGGACGCGCTCGAGCGGAAGTACGGGCTGCGCGAGGCGGTCGTCGTCGACGTGTCCGGCGGTGAGAGCGAGACCACGTCGGCGCTCGGCTCGGCCCTGGCCACCTACCTGGAGGCGACGCTCACCGGCGGCGAGGTCGTCGGCATCTCCTCCTGGTCGTCCACGTTGCTCGCCGGGGCGGCCGCGATGCGCCGCTCGCCGGGACGGGTCGTGGACCACGTCATCCAGATCGTCGGGGGCGTCGGCGAGTCCCGCGTCCAGGTGCAGGCGTCCCGGCTCATCAGCCTGTTCGCCGACGCCACGGGCGCCGACCCGGTGTTCATGCCGGCCCCGGGGCTGCTCGGCTCGTCGTCCGGGCGCCAGGTGCTCGTGGCCGACCCGGCCGTGGCGGCGGTCATGGAGTCCTGGAGCGGGATCACCACGGCCCTGGTGGGCATCGGCTCGCTGCAGCCGTCCCCGCTGCTGCGCGAGTCGGGGAACATCTTCGCCGAGAGCGACCAGGACGACCTGCGGGCCGCGGGCGCCGTCGGCGACATCTGCCTGCGCTACTTCGACGCCGACGGCGCCGTGGTGGCGTCCGGCTTCGACGAGCGCGTGGTCGGGATCGACCCCGAGCGGTTCCGGACCATCCCGCGGCGCGTCGGGGTCGCGGGCGGGGAGCGCAAGCACGACGCGGTCCTGGGCGCCCTGCGCGGGGGCTGGCTGACCGTGCTGGTCACCGACGTGGACGAGGCGACGCGCCTCGTGGCGGAGGGCTGAGCCGGCGCCTCACACGGCGAACGGCACCCCGCAGCGCAGC
>DAMBCY010000093.1:1670-6479 GCA_032056255.1 Cellulomonas sp.
GCGCAGCACCACGTTCGCGTACGCGGTGTCCTCGCCGGTGCGCACCGCCAGCCGGACGCCGGACAGCATCGCCTTGAGGTCGGGGTGCGGGACGCGCTCGGCGGGCGCGCCGAGCCGCTCGTCCACCCACCCGGCCGGCGGGCCGGCCTCGGCGTCCACGCTGATCCAGGCGTGCTCGACGACGATCTCGTCGAGCAGCGCGTCCAGGACGTCGGTGAACCGCGGGACGCCGAACACCAGCGCGAGGTCCACCACCGGGACGTGCGGGGGGATCGGCAGGCCGGCGTCGGCGACCACGACCAGGTCGGTGTGGCCGAGCCGCGCGAGGTGACCGGACAGCGGGGCGTTGATGATGCCGCGACGCTTCATGGCAGGGGATCGTCCTTCCGGGGGTAGGAGCTCTGCGCCCCGAGGCGCAGGACGGAGAAGGCGGCGACCCGCACGGCGTGCTCGGTCGCCTCGCGCAGGTCCCGGCCGGCGGCGAGGCCCGCGGCGACGGCGCCGACGAACGCGTCGCCCGCGCCCGTGGAGTCGCGCGCGGTGACGGTCCGTGCCGGGAGCGACCAGGTGCGGCCGCCGGTGCGGCCCGTCACGCCCGCCGGCCCGAGCGTGACCAGCACCGACGCGGCGCCGAGCGCGGCGAGCCCCGCGGCGGCCTCCTCGGGCGCGCCGACCGGGCGCCCGAGCAGCACGGCCGCCTCGTGCTCGTTGACCACCAGCGGGTCGGCCAGGGCGATCACCTCCGCGGGCAGGGCGGCGGCGGGGGCCACGTTGAGCAGCACGCGGACGCCCCGGGCGTGGGCGGCCTGCGCCGCCCGGGTGACCGCCGCCAGGGGGATCTCGGCCTGGAGCACGACGACGCGCGCCCGCGCCAGGAGGTCCGTGGCCCGGTCGACGACGTCGGGGGTGACGGCGGTGTTGGCGCCGGGGACGACGACGATCGAGTTCTCGCCGTCGTCGGCGAGGGTGACGACCGCGAGCCCGGTCGGCCCGTCGACGGCGGCGACGTGGGTCAGGTCGACGCCCGCGTCCCGCAGCCCGGACAGGGCGGTCCGCGCGTACGCGTCGGACCCGACGGCCCCGACCATCGCGACCGAGGCGCCGAGGCGCGCGGCGGCGACGGCCTGGTTCGCGCCCTTGCCCCCGGCCAGGACGGCGGACGTCGAGCCCAGTACGGTCTCGCCCGGGGCCGGGTGCCGGCCGACCTGCAGCACGAGGTCGGCGTTGATCGACCCGACCACCACGACGTCCTGGCCCACGGTGTCCCCTTCGACACGATTTGGTCACGCTGGTTGACAGCGCAGCATCGCACTTCCTAGCGTGAGGGTACTTCATTCACAGTGGAATGGATATGCACATGATGCAGGACCGCGAGCAGGCCACCGGACGCGCCCCGGTGCGCCCGGTGGTGCTCGCCCTCGACCAGGGCACGACGAACACGAAGGCGCTGCTCGTGGACTGCGCCTCCGGGGCGGTCGTGGCCGACGCGTCCCGCGCGGTCGGCATCGCGTTCCCCGGTCCCGGCCGGGTCGAGCAGGACGCGGCCCAGCTGCGCGACGCGACGCTCGAGGCCGCCGTCGCGTGCCTGGCCGCCGTCCCGGGCGCGCTGGTCGCGGCGGTCTCGATCTCCAGCCAGCGCGAGTCGGTCGTGTGCTGGGACCGGCGGACCGGGGAGCCCCTCGGCCCGGTGCTGGGCTGGCAGGACGCGCGGACCGCGGCCTGGTGCGCGCGGCTCGAGGCGGAGCACCCCGGCGCGCGCGACCTCGTGCGGCAGCGGACCGGCCTCTCGCTCGACCCGATGTACTCGGCGCCGAAGATGCGGCACGCCCTCGACGCGGCGCTCGCCGCGGGCGCGGCACCCGGCGACGTCGCCGTCGGCACCGTCGACTCCTGGCTGGTCCGGAGCCTCACGGGCGAGCACCTGACGGAGCTGGGCAACGCCTCGCGCACGCTGCTGCTCGACCTCGACACCTGCGCGTGGGACGACGACCTGCTCGCGCTGTTCGGCGTGCCGCGCGCGGCGCTGGCCGACCCGCGCGCCTCCGACGCCGGGTTCGGCCGGACGCTGCCCGGCGGGGTGCTCCCCGCGGGCGTGCCGGTGGTCGCGGTGCTCGCGGACTCGCACGCGGCGATGTACCAGCAGGGCTGCACCGTGCCGGGGACCGGCAAGGCCACGTACGGCACCGGCTCGTCCGTGATGACCCCGACCACGACGCACACGGACGCACCCGACGGGATCACGACCACGCTCGCCTGGCACGTCGGCGGTACGGCGACCTACGCCCGCGAGGGCAACATCGTCGCCTCCGGGTCGGCGCTCGACTGGATGGCGGCCACGCTCGGCGCCGCGCCGGGCGTCTCGGGCGGCGCCTTCCTCACCGAGCTCGCCGCGACCGAGCCCGACGCCGGCGGGGTCGCGTTCGTCCCCGCGTTCTCCGGGCTCGGCGCGCCGTACTGGGACCGCGCCGCCACCGGCGTCGTCACCGGCGTGAGCGCGGGCACCACGCGCGGCCACCTGGCCCGGGCGGCGCTCGACGCGGTGGCGCACCAGGTCGCCGACGTCGTCGACGCGATCGGGTCCGACGGCGCCGCACGCCTCGACGTGCTCCGTGCCGACGGCGGGGCGACCCGGTCCGCGCTGCTCATGCAGCGGCAGGCCGACCTCGCCGCGCGGCCCGTGCACGTCGGCGACGCCCCCGAGGCCTCCGCGCTCGGCGCCGCGACGCTCGCCCGCCGCACGCTCGGGTTCGGCGCCGAACCGGCCGGCGTCCGGGACGTGTTCCGGCCGGAGGTCGCCGACCCCGGTCCGGCCCGGCGGGCGTGGGCGACGGCCGTCGCCCGCTCCCGGGGGCACGCGACGCACTAGGGCCCGCCGCACGGCGGATCCACGACTCGAAGGAGAGTTATGGCCCAGGCAGGAACCGGTCGGAGCCGCCCGGTGTGGCGGCGACCTGCCGTCGTGGGGACGGCGGTCGCCGTCGGGGTGCTGGTCGCGGCGCTCGCGAGCACGACGTTCGTGCCCGCGGGGTCGGTCGCCCAGCCGGCCGACACCGCGGCGGAGTTCGCCGACCTCAACTACGACGACGTGGTCGTCCCCACGCTGGACGACGCCGCGGAGCCGCTCGGCGAGCTCGTCACCGCGATCGTGGCCGACGTCGACGCCGCGGGCGAGGAGTTCGGCAGCCGCGAGGACGCGGGCAAGCCGTGGAGCTTCGCCACCCGGGTCACCGGCGTCGTCGGCGAGGGCACGTTCGGCGAGATCGGCCTGGCGGTGGAGGGGCTGCCCGACGGCATCACCGTCGGCGTGGCGGTGCCGCCGTTCGGGTCGAACACCGCCATCCGGGACGCCGGCACGGACCTCACCTTCGGCGACTTCACCAACCAGACCGAGTTCCAGACGGTCGCCATCGAGCTGAACAACCGCGCGGTCGAGGCCGTCTACGGCGACCTCGACCCCGCGTCGCTGGCCGGGCGGACCGTCGAGGTGACCGGCGCGTTCACCTGGTCGTCGCGCACCGGCGGCGAGATCGACCACGTCACGGTGGTCCCGGTGCGGATCGAGGAGCAGCCGTGACGGCCGGGGCGCCCGCCGCCGCCCCGCCGCTGGCCGGCCCCGACGTCGTCCTGCGTGCCGTCGGCGTCGCCAAGGTGTACGGCGGCACGCACGCCCTGCGCGGCGTCGACTTCGAGGTGCGCCGCGGTCACGTCACCGCGCTGCTCGGCGAGAACGGGGCGGGCAAGTCCACGCTCATGAAGATCCTCGCCGGGGTGGAGCAGCCCACCGCCGGCACGATCGAGCTCGACGGCGCACCGGTGTCGTTCACCTCGCCCGCCGACGCGGTCGCGCACGGGGTGGCGATCATCCACCAGGAGCTCAACCTCTGCCCGAACCTGTCGATCGCCGACAACATCTTCATCGGTCGCGAGCGCACCCGGGGCGCCTTCGTCGACTTCGGGGCGCAGCGGGAGGCCGCGGCGCAGCTGCTCGAGCACCTCGAGGAGCCGCTCGACCCGGGCATGCTCGTCGGCGACCTCCGCCTGGGTCAGCAGCAGCTGGTCGAGATCGCGCGGGCGCTCGCCGAGGACACGCGGGTGCTCATCATGGACGAGCCGACCTCCGCGCTCTCGGCGTCCGAGGTGCACGTGCTGTTCCGGGTGATCCGGGAGCTGACCGCCCGCGGGGTGTCGATCATCTACATCTCGCACCACCTGGACGAGTGCCTGGAGATCGCCGACACCGCGGTGGTGCTGCGGGACGGCGCGATGGTCGCGCAGGCGCCGATGGCGGACGTCGACCTCCCGTGGATCGTGGCGCAGATGGTCGGCCGCGACGAGAGCGCGCTGTTCACCCCGATGGCGCACGACCCGGGTGAGCCGCTGCTCGAGGTGTCCGACCTCATCGTCTCGGACCCCGACTCCCCCGAGCGCCTCGCGGTGCGCGGCGTCACCTTCACCGTGCACGCGGGCGAGGTGGTCGGGGTGTACGGGCTGATGGGCGCCGGGCGCACCGAGATGCTGGAGGCGCTCGCGGGCCGGAACCCGGTGCTCGGCGGCCGGGTCGTGCTGGACGGCGTCGACCTCACGCACGCGTCGGTGGCGAGGCGCATCGACGCCGGGCTCGTGCTCGTCCCCGAGGACCGGCAGCGGGACGGCCTCGTGCAGGCGCTGTCCGTCGGCCGGAACATGGCGCTCGCGGCGGTGTCCCGGTTCGCGCGCGGCACGTTCGTCCGCGGTCGCGCGGAGCGGTCCGCCGTCGACGAGGTGTCCGCGCAGGTCCGGGTGAAGGCCGCCGGCCAGGACGCCCCGATC
>DAMBCY010000093.1:6489-11830 GCA_032056255.1 Cellulomonas sp.
GATCGGCTCGCTGTCGGGCGGCAACCAGCAGAAGGTCGTCATCGGGCGTGCCCTGCTCACCCGCCCGAAGCTGCTGGTGCTGGACGAGCCCACCCGCGGCATCGACGTCGGCGCGAAGGCCGACATCTTCGCGCTCATGGCGGACGAGTCGCGCAAGGGCATCGGCGTGCTCTTCGCCACCAGCGAGGTCGGCGAGGTGCTGCACGCCTGCGACCGGATCCTCGTGATGGCCCGCGGCCGGATCGCCGCCGAGCTCGACCCCCGGACCGCCGACCGCGAGCAGCTCATGGCCGCGTCCGACGTGACCGTGCCCGACGACGTAGCGGGCGCGACCGCCCGCGTCGACCCCGCCGCCCCGACCACCCCCGAGGACCTCTGACATGGCTGCCACCACGACCACGCAGGGCAGCGGCCCGACGCGGACCGCCCCCGCCCCGAGCCGGTTCAGCCGGGACCGGATCGGGGAGTTCCTCCTCGACCAGCGCGCGTTCGTCGCGCTGATCGTCCTGATCATCGTGTTCTCGCTGCTGTCGGACGCGTTCCTGACGCCGACCAACCTCATCACGATGACCAAGCACGTGGCCTACAACGCGATCCTCGCCCTGGGCATGCTGCTGGTCATCGTCACCGGCGGCATCGACCTGTCCATCGGCTCGATCGTCGGGCTGTCCGGCATCGTCTCCGGCGTCCTGCTGCAAGGGTGGGAGCTGTCGGTCTTCGACACCACCGCCTACCCGGCGGTCTGGGTGGTGATCGTCGTGGCGCTCGCGGTCGGCGGTCTGGTCGGGGCGCTGAACGGGCTGCTCATCACGAGGTTCAACGTGGCGCCGTTCATCGCGACGCTCGGCACGCTGTACATCGCCCGCGGGGCGGCGCTGCTGATCTCGAACGGCTCCACGTTCCCGCGGCTGCAGGGCGACCCCGAGCTCGGCAACACGGGCTTCTCGTTCCTCGGCTCGGCCCGCCCGCTCGGCATCCCGACCGCGATCTGGATCATGGTCGTGTTCGCGATCGCGATCTGGGTGCTGGTCACGCGGACGCCGTTCGGCCGGCACCTGTACGCGACCGGCGGCAACGAGCGGGCCGCGCAGCTCGCGGGCGTCCCGGTGCGGTCGGTGAAGATGCGCGTCTACATCATCTCCGGCGTCTGCGCCGCGATGGCGGGCCTCATCATCGCCTCCGAGCTGACCTCGGCCGCGCCGCAGACCGGCAACACGTTCGAGCTCAACGCCATCGCCGCGGTGGTGATCGGCGGCGCCTCGCTCGCCGGCGGCCGCGGCACGGTCAAGGGCGCGCTGATCGGCGCGTTCGTCATCGGCTTCCTCTCCGACGGTCTGGTCATGGTGGGCGTCTCCACCTTCTGGCAGACGGTGATCAAGGGACTGGTCATCGTCCTCGCCGTGATGCTCGACCAGGGCCAGCAGAGGTTGAAGAACGCCCGCGCGGCCGCCGTCGCCGCGCAGAGCGTGAAGCGGGACCTGGCGGCAGCCACCTCCGGGACCCGCTGACGGGATCCGGTACCACCACACAGGAGGTCACACAGATGCGACGCACACTCCGCAACGGCGCGGTGCTCGTTGCCGCAGTCTCGGCGCTGCTCCTCGCGGGCTGCTCCAGCAGCACCGACTCCGGCGGCGGGTCCACCGGGGCCACGACCGAGGCGGCGGCCGAGGGCGAGGCCGGCGGCCTGATCGCGGTCATCACCCCGTCCCACGACAACGTGTTCTTCAAGGCGGAGGCCGACGCCGCCGCCGCGAAGGCCGAGGAGCTGGGCTACGAGTCGCAGTCCGACTCGCACGACGACGACCCGAACAAGCAGAGCCAGCTCATCGACTCCGCGATCTCCAACGGCGCGAAGGCGATCATCCTGGACAACGCCGGGGCCGACGTGACCATCGGCGCGGTCCAGAAGGCCGTGGACGCGGGGATCCCGGTGTTCCTCATCGACCGCGAGATCAACGAGACCGGCATCGCCACGTCCCAGATCGTCGCGAACAACGCGCAGGGCGCGGGCCTCGTGGGTGAGGCGTTCGTCCAGGCGCTCGAGGGCAAGGGGCGGTACATCGAGCTGCTCGGCCGCGAGACCGACACGAACGCCGGCGTGCGCTCGGAGGCCTACCACGCGGTGATCGACCAGTACGCGGACATGGAGATGGCCGCGCAGGAGACCGCCAACTGGGACCAGCAGGAGGCCTTCACCAAGGTCGAGACCCTGCTGCAGAAGGACCCGGACATCCAGGGCATCATCGCGGGCAACGACACCATGGCGCTCGGCGCGGTCGCCGCGGTGGACGCCGCCGGCCTGACGGGGAAGATCACCGTCGCCGGGTTCGACGGCAGCCCCGACGCGGCGGCCGCCATCAAGGACGGCAAGCTCCTGGCGACGGGCCTGCAGCCCGCCGTCCAGATCGCCGAGATGGCCGTGGAGCAGGCGGACGCCTTCATCCGCACCGGCGAGACCGGCCAGCCGGAGAAGCAGTCCATCGACTGCGTGCTGATCGACGCCTCGAACGTCGACCGGTACACCGTCTTCGCTCTCGAGTGACCGTCGCCGGCCGGGGTGGGCTCGTCACCGCCCCGGCCCGCACGGCTGCCCGCCCGCCCCGTCCGGGGGTGCGCCACTGGTTCGCGGTCGCGGTCTGTGGCACGATAGATGCATCGATGATCGGAGTTGAATAGATATGCCCAGCCCGCTTCCCGAGTTCGGTGCCGGCCTCTGGCCCTTCGCCTCGTACGTCGACCGCTACGCCACCGACGGCTACGCCCCGCCCGTGACGACGATCGAGCAGATCGACCGCGCCGGCGCGGTCGGCGACCTGTCCTACGTGGACGTCCCGTACCCGTTCACGCAGGACGTCACGGTGGACGACGTGCGCGCGGCGCTCGCGCGCAACGGCCTGAGGGCCATCGGCGTGACCCCCGAGATCTACATGCGGAAGTACGCCAAGGGCGCGTTCACGAACCCGGACGCGCAGGTGCGCGCGGACCTGCTGGCCTTCCTCACCGAGGCGGCGGACGTGGTGCGGGCGCTGGAGGCGAAGTACCTCAAGGTCTGGCCGGGCCAGGACGGCTGGGACTACCCGTTCCAGGTGTCCCACGCCCAGCAGTGGGAGCTGGCCGTCTCCGGCATGCGGGAGCTCGCGCAGGCGAACCCCGACGTGAAGATGGTCATCGAGTACAAGCCGCGCGAGCCGCGCCAGAAGATGTTCTGGGACTCGGCCGCCAAGACCGTCCTCGGCATCAAGGCCATGGGCGTGGACAACGTCGGCGTGCTGCTGGACTTCGGGCACGCGCTGTTCGGCGGGGAGTCGCCGGCCGCCTCCGCCCAGCTGCTCATCGACCACGGCCTGCTGTGGGCGATGGACGTCAACGACAACCTCCGGGGCTGGGACGACGACATGGTCGTCGGCACCGTGCACCCCGTCGAGGTCTTCGAGTTCTTCTACACCCTCAAGGTCAACGACTGGCACGGCGTGTGGCAGCTCGACCAGTTCCCGTTCCGGGAGGACACCGTCGAGGCCGCGAAGCTCTCGATCCGGTTCCTCAAGGCCATCCACCGGGCGCTGGACGAGGTCGACATGGACGCGCTGCGCGAGGCGCAGCTGCGGCAGGACGCGATGGGCGCGCAGCGGATCGTGCAGGACGCGCTCTTCGCCAGCATGAGGAGCTGAACGATGACCGTGGAAGAGGACCTGGTGCCCGAGGTCGGCGCCATCCCCGACGAGGCGCTGCGCGTCGTCGGCCGCACCCCGGCCGGGGCGAGCCGGGAGGAGGTCGTCGCGCACCTGCGCGCGGCCGCCCGCGACGTGCGCCGCCGCGACATCCGGATGATCCGGGCCGCCGGCCTCGGGCACATCGGGGGCGAGTTCTCCGTCATCGACGTCCTGGTGACGCTGTACCTGCACGCGCTCAACGTCTCGCCCGAGCGGCTGGACGACCCCGACCGGGACCGGTTCATCCTGTCCAAGGGCCACGCCGCCGCGGCGCTCTACACGACGCTCGCGACCGCCGGCTTCCTGCCGCCGGAGCAGCTCGGCACGTTCATGCAGCCGCTCTCGCAGCTCAACGGGCACCCCGCCCGCACCAAGATCGACGCCGTCGAGGCCTCGACGGGCCCGCTCGGGCACGGCCTGCCGATCGCGGTCGGCACGGCGTTCGCGGGCAAGCTCGACGGGTCCGCACGGCGCACCTTCGTGGTCGTCGGCGACGGCGAGCTGCAGGAGGGGTCCAACTGGGAGGCCCTCATGACGGCGGGCAACCACCGGCTCGACCACCTGTGCGTGGTCGTCGACCGCAACCGGCTGCAGCAGGGCGCGAAGGTCGAGGACACCAACGACCTCGAGCCGCTCGCGGACAAGCTCGCGGCCTTCGGGATGGAGGTCGTCGAGGTCGACGGGCACGACCACGGGGCGCTCGTCGACGTGTTCGCCGCCGTGCCGGCCGCGTCCGGCAAGCCCACCGCCGTGATCGCGCACACCCACAAGGGGCACCCGATCTCGTTCATGTCCGACAACGTCGCCTGGCACCACAAGGTCCCCTCGGAGGACCAGGTGGCGCAGGCGCTCACCGAGCTGGAGGAGCAGTGACCACCACCACCGAGCAGGTGCCGCTGCACGACTGCCGGGACGCCTGGGTCGAGACCCTCCTGGAACTCGCGGCCGAGGACGAGCGGGTCGTCGCCGTCGTCAACGACTCGGTCGGCTCCAGCAAGCTCGGGCCGTTCCAGCAGCGGTTCGGCGACCGGCTGATCAACGTCGGCATCGCCGAGCAGGACATGGTCGGCGTCGGCGCGGGCCTCGCGAACGGCGGCAAGGTGCCGTTCGTGTCCGCCGCCGCCTGCTTCCTGACCGCCCGGGCGATGGAGCAGATCAAGGTCGACGCCGCCTACTCCCAGCACCACATGGTGCTGGTCGGGCAGTCGCCCGGCATGGCCTACGGCGAGCTCGGCCCGACCCACCACTCCATCGAGGACCTCGCCTGGCTGCGCACCGTCCCCGGGCTGACGGTGGTCGTGCCGGCCGACCCCGAGGAGACGCGCCAGGTCCTGCGCTGGGCGTACCGGCACGACGGCCCGGTGTTCGTGCGGGTGGCCCGCATGGGCGTCCCGGACGTCAACCCGCCCGGGTACGAGTTCGTCCCGGGCCGGGCCACCACCCTGCGGGAGGGCTCGGACGTCACCGTCGTGGCCACCGGGACCGTCGTGTCCCGGGCGCTCGCCGGCGCCGAGCTGCTCGCCGCCGAGGGCGTCGAGGCGCGCGTGCTCGCGATGCCGACCATCAAGCCGCTCGACGAGGCCGCGCTCGTGGCCGCCGCCCGCGAGACCCGCGGGATCGTCACCGTC
>DAMBCY010000094.1:0-5963 GCA_032056255.1 Cellulomonas sp.
CGGCTCGCGCTGCTCACCACCGTGAGCGACGACCTCAGCTCGACGCTCGACACGGAGTACGCCGTCGGGCGCCTGGCGCGGCACCTGGTGCGCGACTTCGGGTCGTGGTGCCTGGTGACGCTGCAGGACGAGCAGCGGCACGCCCGGGACATCGCCGGGTGGCACGCGCAGCCGCAGCTGCGGCCGGCGGTGGCGCGGTACGCGCGGATCCGGCTCGCCTCGCTCGCCCCGCAGTCGTTCCTGCGCCGGGCGCTGCGCACCGGGGAGGTCGTGGTCGTGCCCGACGCGACGGAGGCCGTCGCCGCGGTGCTGACCGGGGAGGCGCGGGACCTGCTGGTCTCGCTGGCGCCGCGGACCGCGTACGTCGTGCCGATGCGGGCGCGCGGGCGGATCGTCGGGGCGATCTCGCTGTTCCTGGACGGGGGGCACGCCGACCTCGACGCCGACGACCTGGCCCTGCTCGTGCAGGTGGCCGACCGCGCGGCCCTCGCGCTGGACAACGCCCGGCTGTACGAGGCGCAGCGCCGGATGGCGGCGACGCTGCAGCGGGCGCTGCTGTCCGCCCCCGCGGAGCCGGACGACCTGCAGGTGGTGGTGCGCTACGTGCCGGCGGCCGAGGCGGCGCAGGTCGGCGGCGACTGGTACGACGCGTTCGTGCAGCCCGACGGCGGGACGGTGCTGGTCATCGGGGACGTGATGGGGCACGACCGGCAGGCGGCGGCGGCGATGAGCCAGGTCCGCACCCTGCTGCGCGGCATCGCGGTGACCACGGGCGGCGGCCCGTCCGAGGTGCTGGCCGCGCTGGACTCGACGATGGAGGCGCTGCGGGTCGAGGCGATGGCGACGGCCGTGGTGATGCGTCTGGAGCAGACCGCCGAGGAACGCGCGGCGGGGACGACACGCCTGCGGTGGACGAACGCGGGGCACCTGCCGCCGCTGCTCGTCTCGCCCGACGGGCTGGTGCGGGAGCTGCCCAGCGGCGCGCCGGAGCTGATCCTCGGCATCACGTCCGCGGCCGGCCGCTCCGACTCCGAGGTCACGGTGCCGCGCGGCTCGACGGTGCTGCTGTACACGGACGGCCTGGTCGAACGGCGCGGTGAGCACCTGCAGGAGGGCGTGGACCGGCTCGCGGAGCTGGTGGCCGAGGTGGTCCCGGAGGCGCAGGAGCGGGCCGCCGACGGCGCGGTCCTGGACGCCGCGTACCTGGCGGACACCGTGCTGGCGCGGGGCACCGCGGGCGAGGAGCCGGAGGACGACATCGCGCTGCTGGTCGTGCACCTGCGGGCGCAGGACGACTGACCCCGGGCTTCGCCGCGCGCGGTGCGACCTTCTCTCCTACACTCCCGACAAAAGCCGCAATACGGACTCTCGTCGATCGACGAGCGGGGGCCGCGGCCGACCGCCAGCGCCGGACACCGAGAGGTCCCGCCATGCCCGCTGCCCGTCCCACGCCCGTGCCCCAGGTCTCCGTCGGCGTCCCCGTCTACAACGGCGCCCGGTACCTGGAGCAGACCCTGACCGCGCTGCGCGACCAGGATCTCGCCGACATCGAGGTGATCGTCTCCGACAACGCGTCCACGGACGACACGGAGAAGATCGCCCGCGCGTTCGCCGACGCCGACCCGCGGTTCCGGTACCTGCGGCTGCCCGAGAACATCGGCGTGGCCCGCAACTTCAACCGCACCCTCGCGCACGCGCGCGCCCCGCTGTTCCTGTGGAACGCCGCCGACGACGTCGTGGAGCCCGGGCACCTCGTGGCCTGCCGGGACGCCCTGGCCGCGCACCCGGAGGCCGACATCGCGATCCCGCGCGTCACGCTCGTGGACGAGGCCGGTGACGTCGTCGGCCACATGGACGACGAGGGGCTGACGTTCGCGGGCCTGCGCCCGGGCGACCGGGTGGACCTGCTGCTGCGGCGCTCGGTGTTCCAGGCCGTCGCGTGGGGCGGGATGCAGCGCACGGAGCGGGTGCGGGCCCTCGGCGGGCACCCCCGGTACTTCGGCGGGGACATCACGCTCGCCATCCGCTCGGCGCTGCGCAGCGAGTGGGTGGTGGTGCCCGAGCGGCTGTTCCGGTGCCGGCGGCACGACCTGCAGAACAGCAAGGCGGTCGGCGCCGACCCCGTGGTGCAGGTGCGCAGCTACGACCCCGGCTTCGCGCGGCCGGTCGCGTTCCCGCAGTGGTACCTCGCGTACCGGATGCTGCTCGAGGCCGCGACGGCGCCCGTGCCCGTCGGCGAGCGCGCCCGGGCGACCGGCGCCGTGCTGCGCCGGTGGACGGTGCCGCAGTGGCGGATGCTGGCCTACGACCTCAAGCGCAACGCGATCCGCCTGCGGAGCGGGACGTACGAGGGGGCGTACTCGTCGTCGTCGGGGTACTGGGTGTGAGGGCGGGGGCGCCGGGCCGCCCGGCGCCCACGGACGGCCCATAGTAGCCGGCGCGGCCGTCCGGGGTCGCCGGACGGGGGACCCGCCCTGCGGGCAGCGCTGCCGCGGTGCCGCGGACGGCGTGCTCCAGCAGCACGTGGTCGGTGGCGGCGGTGAGCATCGCGACGCCGCGCGCCGCCCAGTGCGCGGCCATGGCGACGGACGAGCAGTGCAGCCCGGCGGTGATCCCGGCGGCACGGCACGCCGCGACCACGCGGGTCAGCATCGCGTCGACACCGGGGTCGGTGTCGTACGTCGCGCGCCCGTGGCCGGCGGCGAGGGCGAGGTCGTTGGGGCCGATGTAGATCCCGGCGAGGCCCGGCGTGGCGGCGATGGCGTCGACGGCGTCGAGCCCGGCCCGTGTCTCGACCATGACGAAGCACTCGACCTCCGCGTCCTGCGGCTCGGGCGACTCGCTGGGCCACAGCGGGCCCCAGCTGCGGGTGCCGGCGCGGGGGTAGCGGGTGGCGTCGACGGCTCGCCGGGCCTCGTGCGCGGACTCCACCATGGGCACCACGACGCGCTGCGCACCGAGGTCGACGGCGCGCATGATGTGCTCCGGCCGGTTCCACGGGACCCGCACCACGCACCGCGACCCGCCGGCGCGGACCGACCACGCGAGCTGGTGCAGGTCGGCGGGATCGGCCAGCCCGTGCTGCAGGTCCAGGCAGACGTAGTCGTAGCCGGCGCGGCCGAGCATCCGGACGGTGCTCGCCGAGTCGGTGCAGCTCCAGATGCCGTACTCGGCGGAATCGCTGCGCACGGGGTTCTCCTCTCGCTAGAGTCTTCTCGTTCGTTCACGCCGAACAACGTTCGCCGAGGGACCGCGAAGGGGCCGCGCATGACCGACACCCGCTACACGGTGCAGAGCGTGGCACGCGCCATCGAGCTGCTGCGCCTGATCGAGGTCGAGGGCAGCGCCGACGGCCTGCCCCTCGCGACGCTCACCCGCCGCATGTCGATGTCCAAGAGCAGCGTCTTCTCGACGCTCCAGACGCTGGTGGCCCACGGCCTCGTCTCCGTGCGGGACGACGGCGGCGCCCCGCGCTACCGGCTCGGGCTCGCGCTGATGCGCCTCGGTCAGGCCGCCGCCACGCAGACGAGCGTGGCCGACGTGTGCTGGCCCGAGCTCGAGGCGCTCTCGGCGGCCTCGGGGCTGACGTCCCGGGTCGCGGTGCTGGACGGCCCCTGGGCGGTCGCGGTGGCCCGGATCGACTCGCCCTCGCCGGTGCGGCTGGACCTGCGGCTCGGCGAGAAGGAGTGGCCGCACCGCTCGGGCCTCGGCAAGGCGCTGATGACCGCCCTGCCGGACGAGCAGGTGCGCGCTCGCCTCGCCGAGGTCGGCATGCCGCCGAGCACGGCCCGGACGCACACGACGGTCGAGTCCTGCCTGGCGGACATCGAGCGCTCGCGCGCCCGCGGCTACGCGGTGGACGACGAGGAGGACGCCGAGGGCATCATCTGCATCGCCGCGCCCGTCGTCGACGCCGCCGGCGCACCCTACGCGGCCATCAGCGTCACCGGGCTGAAGGCGGGACCGGCGCTCCAGGACCCCGACCGGGTCGCCGAGCTGGTGCGCGCCTCGGCCGCCCGCCTGTCCGCCCTCGTCTCCGGCGCCTGAACCCGCGGGCCGGCCCGGCCGGCGCGTGACCGCCACCCCGCCGTCAGACGGCGACGGCCGGGCGGGCCGCGGCGGCGGAGATCCGGTCGAAGAGCCGGTCGACCTCCTCGCGCGTCTCGCGGTCCAGCTCGAGCTGCAGCGGGCTGCGCTGCGCCGTCGACGGCAGCACGCCCTGCCGGGAGAGCAGGTGCTTCTCGATCGCGACGTAGATGTCGATGCTCGTCTCCAGCGAGACGAGCTGGTTGAGCGGCCCGCTGATGGCGTACGCGGTGTCCCAGTCGCCGGCCTGCAGCGCGTCCCACATGGCCTGGATGGCCCAGCAGACCTCGCTGCCGGGCATGGTCCCGACGACACCGCGCCGGAAGCTGTCGACCAGGGCCGCGCCGCCGCTGCCCTCGAAGGCCCGGGCGCGGCCGTCGGTGGCGTCGCGCAGCAGGGTCAGCCGGGGTCCGATCGGGTCCGCCTCCGGCTTGAAGGCGATCTGCTCGCCGAAGGTGTCGAGCAGCCGGGCCTGCATCCCGATGCTCAGCGAGCGCCCGATGTAGCCGCTCGCGTCCTGGACGATCAGCCCGATCCCCACGGACTCGGCGATCGCGGCGTAGTAGCCGAACATGGCGTCGTCCGACAGCGCGACCGTGACCGGCGGGATCGCCATGACGGCGGTGGCGCCCAGCTGCTCCGCATGCCGGGCGTGGGAGACGGCCGTGCGGGTGCTCTCCGCCCCGCAGGCGATGACCGAGACGGCCCCGCGCCGCGAGGCCCCGGCGACGACCGCCTCCGCGAGCGTCCGCCGCTCCGACTCCGTGAGCCGCAGGATCTCGCTCACCATCCCGGTGGTGATGCCGGCCACCCCCTGGTCGAGCACCCACTCGATCTCGGCACCGAGGGCGGGCAGGTCGATGTCGCCGTCCGCCGTGAACGGGGTCTGGACGACGGGAAGCACGCCGGCGAGCGGCTGCGGGGTGGTCATGGTGATCTCCTCGGTGGTGCGGGGCAGGGCGGGGTGCGGGGCGGTGCCGGGCGGGCTCACGAGCGCCCGACCACCGGATCGCGGAACACGCGCGCGGCCGGCGTCGGCGCGGTCAGGAAGTCGAGGTCGCAGCCCTGCGGCGCCTGGAGCACGTGCTCCTGGTAGAGCCGTGGCCAGCCCCGCAGGTGGGTGACGGGAGCGAGGGCCGGTGCCGCCCGGCGTCGGTCCTGCTCGGCGTCGGTCACGAGCAGGTCCAGGCGCCGCCCGGCGACGTCGAGCCGGATCGGGTCGCCGTCCTCGACCAGGGCGAGCGGCCCCCCGACGGCGGACTCCGGCGCGACGTGCAGCACGACGGTGCCGAAGCTGGTACCGCTCATCCGGCCGTCGCTGATCCGCACCATGTCCCGGACGCCCTGCCGGACCAGGCGGGCGGGGACGGGCGCCATGCCCCACTCGGGCATCCCGGGCACGCCGACCGGACCGCAGCCGCGCACGACGATCACGTCGTCGGGCGCGATCTCCACCGACTCGTCGTCGAGCCGCGTGCGCATCTGCTCGTAGGAGTCGAAGACCACGGCGCGGCCGGTGTGCTGGAGCAGGTCGGGCGAGGCGGCCGCCGTCTTGATCACCGCGCCGTCGGGGGCGAGCGAGCCGAACACCGCCACCAGGGCCGGGGCGGGCAGGACGGCGTCGTGCGCGGGCCGCACGACACCGCCCTCGCGGGGAGCCGGCGCCTCGCGGACGGCGTGCCCCCACGGCCGCCCGTCACCGGCGGTCGTCGTGACGTCGACGGGCGCACCGCCCTCGGCCAGCGCGCCCAGCAGGGTCGCCGCGCCCCCGGCCGCCCGGAACTGCTGGATCAGCCGGGAGCCGCAGGGCTCGACGTCGGCGAGCAGCGGGGTCCGCGCCCACAGGGCGTCCATCCGGCGCAGGTCCGCGTCCAGGC
>DAMBCY010000094.1:5973-11829 GCA_032056255.1 Cellulomonas sp.
CCCAGGCGTCCGGCCACCGCCGCGAGGTGGATCACGGCGTTGGTCGACCCGCCCGCGGCGGCGAGCAGCACGACGGCGTTGTCGAACGCGGCCTGGGTCAGGCGGGCGGAGGGCCGGGCCCCGGCGAGCACGTCGAGCGTCACCCGCCGCCCGGTCTCGACGGCCATCCGCTGCACGTCGGGGCCCACGGCGGGCAGACCGGTCGCCCCCGGCAGGCACATGCCCAGCGCCTCGGTGACCAGCGCCATCGTCGAGGCGGTCCCCATCGTGTTGCACGAGCCGGGGCCGGTGCAGGCCAGGCACCGCTCGAGCCCTGCCCACCCGGCGTCGTCGAGCAGCCCGGCGCGGCGCTCGTCCAGCGCGCGCCACAGGTCGGTGCCGCTGCCCAGCGGCCGGCCACGGAACTCCGGGGCGGAGCGGGCGCCGCCGATCAGCAGCAGCGACGGCAGGTCGGTGCTCGCCGCCGCCGTCAGGGCGGCCGGGACGCTCTTGTCGCAGTTCGCCAGGAGCACGACGCCGTCGAGCGGGTTCGCCCGGACGGTCTCCTCGATCTCCATCGACACGAGGTTCCGGTAGAGCATGGCCGAGGGCTTCATCAGGTCCTCGCCCAGGGACATCACCGGGAACCGTGCGGGGACGCCGCCCGCGGCCCGGATGCCCTCCTCCACGAAGGGGACGAGCTGCGCGAAGCCGTCGTTGCACGGGTTGAGCGCGCTGGAGGTGTCCGCGATGCCGATGACCGGGCGGCCGCGGTCCTCGGGACCCAGCCGCAGGGCCACCCGGTGCGACATCGCGACCTCGTCGGTCCCGTCGAACCACGCGGCGCTGCGCAGGCCGCGCGTCATCGCGTCACCTCCGGGCGCGCGGCGGGCAGGGCGGACACGAGCGCGTCCGCCGCGTCCACGACCCGCTCCAGCGACCCCGCGGCGAGCAGCGTCTGCCAGACCTGGTAGCGGTTGCGCTCGTAGGCCTCCCGCGGCGGCAGGTACATGGTGCCGGGGCCGTTGGTGAGGTTGAGCACCAGGACGGCGCGCTCGGGGTGCCGGGCCCGCAGCTCCGTCTGCAGCCAGGAGTAGGCCTCGCCCGGCTGCGCGACCAGCACGGCGTCGCCGAGCTGCCACACCCACAGCGGGTGCCGGGCCCGGCCGCCCCGGTCGTAGCCGGCGGCGAGCCGCTCGGCCCGCGCGACCCGCTCCTGCGCGGCGAGCGGGTCGATGCCCGCCCAGCGTCCGGTGAGCTGCTCGGGGGTGGGCCGCGGCACGCACTCCAGCTCGACCTCGGTGTCCCGGAAGGTCACGGTGGCGGACGGGTCGGCCGGCTCCGGCGACCAGATGCCCAGCGGGGCTCCGGACTCGACCACCCCGGCGAAGTCCAGCCGGGTCGCGGGCGCGCCCATGGTCTCCAGGGTCGACAGCACCGCGTGGCCCAGCGAGCGTCCGTGCCGGTCGGCGAGCTCCGTGCCCGGCAGGTACTGCTCCCGCGGCGCGAGGTCGCCCGAGGCGCCCTGCAGGAACAGGCACGGTGCCCCGGTCCGCTCCTCGACGAGCTCGCGGGTGGCGCCGATGAAGTCGGGGGACAGCAGCGAGTTCTCGTGCGCCAGGGTCGTGGGGTGGCAGGCGTAGTTGACCACCGTGCCCCGCACGACGCCGGAGGCGTCCGTGATCCGGCCGACCAGCACGGTGTCGTCCGCCACCGCACCGGGTGCGAAGGCCAGGACGTCCCGCTCGTCGCACGGCAGGTCGCG
Source organism: Cellulomonas sp. (assembly GCA_032056255.1). Classification (GTDB taxonomy): domain Bacteria; phylum Actinomycetota; class Actinomycetes; order Actinomycetales; family Cellulomonadaceae; genus Cellulomonas. Next base: position 7,718 of record DAMBCY010000094.1, read on the forward strand.
GACCACCGCCATGCCGCACCGCCCGGTCGCCCAGGTCACGACGCGGTCGCCCGCGGCTGCGCGAGCCCGCCGGATCACGTCCACGAGCGCGTCCACGAGCGCGACCCGGTACGGCTCGACCAGGTCGCCGCCGGGCAGCGCCGGGTCGGCCTCGGCGAGCGACGGACCCGCGTGGGTGTGCACGAGGTGCAGCAGCAGCGTCCGGCGGGTGGCACCGACCGCGGCGGCGACGGGGTCGAACACGGAGGAGAACAGCGCGAGGCTCTGCCACCAGCCGAGATCGACGGTGACCAGATCCCGCCACGCGCCGTCGTCGTCGCGGATGCTCAGCGCGCTCGCGGTCAGCGGGCGGTGCACGCCGGTGGCCTGACCCGTGCGCGCCGCGCCCCAGCTGTGCGCGCGGATGCCGACCGGTGGCGTGACGTCCGTGACGGCGACGCCCGCGTGCAGCCGCGACTCGCGCGGCGTCCAGGTGCGCGCCTGCGGGGCGTCGGTGGTGACGAGGGGTGCGGACGAGTCATGCACGGGTGCCTCCGGGTGCCGGTCGGGTGGGCGGCGCGGTCGCGGTCCGGGCCTGCGGGCCTGTCGCGCGTGCGGCCAGGGACGCGGGCGCCGCGTCGATCAGCGCCCGGGTGTACGGGTGGGTCGCCCCGGCGAAGATCTGCTCGCGGGAGCCGACCTCCACGACCCGGCCCGCCTGCATGACCGCGATGCGGGTGCACATGTAGCGGACCACCGCGAGGTCGTGCGAGACGAACAGGTAGGTCAGGCCCAGCCGGCGCTGCAGGTCCTTGAGCAGGTTGAGGATCTGCGCCTGCATGACGACGTCGACCGCTGACACCGACTCGTCGAGCACCACGAACGCCGGCTCGAGGGCCAGCGCCCGGGCGATCCCGACGCGCTGGCACTGGCCGCCGGACATCTCGTGCGGGTAGCGGGCGAGGAACTCGGCCGGCAGGCCGACCAGGTCCAGCAGCTCCAGGACCCGCGCACGGCGCGCCGCCGGTGCCGCACCGCCGTGCACGAGCAGCGGCAGCCCGACGATCTGCTCGACGGTCTTGCGGCGGTTGAGCGCCGACACCGGGTCCTGCATCACGAGCTGCATCGAGCGCCGGGCGGCGCGCACGGCGGCCGTCCCCGCCGAGGTCAGGTCCTCGCCCTGGAACCGCACGGTCCCCGAGGTCGGACGTTCCAGGCAGAGCAGCAGGGCGGAGACCGTCGACTTGCCCGAGCCGGACTCGCCCACCAGCCCGAAGGTCTCACCGGCCGCGACGTCGAGGCTGACGCCGTCGACGGCGCGCACGCCGTTGCCGAACACCTTGACGAGGTCGCGGGCCTCGACCAGGGGAGCATTCACCGTCCACCGCCCTTCGCGGTCGTCAGCTGCCAGGCGTCCAGGCTCGCGGCGCTCAGCAGCGGCTGGTCCGGGTCGGTCTCGAACGTGCAGATCGACTCCAGGAGCGCCCGGGTGTACGGGTCCTGCGGCGCGCGCAGCAGCGACCCGGCGGGGCCCTCCTCGACGATCCGGCCGTGCCGCATCACCGCGATGCGGTCGCAGAAGCCCGCGGCCACGGCGAGGTCGTGGGTCACGAACACGACGCCCATGCCACGCTCGGCGACCAGCGCGTCCAGCAGCTCGATGATCCGGGCCTGCGTCGTCACGTCCAGCGCGGTGGTCGGCTCGTCGGCCAGGAGCAGCTCGGGCTCGCAGGAGATCGCCATCGCGATCATGACCCGCTGCCGCATGCCGCCGGAGAACTCGTGCGGGTAGGCATCGACGGACCTGCGCGGGTCGCGCACCCCGACGGCACCCAGCAGGTCGACCGCTCGGCGTCGCGCCGTCGGGCCGTTCAGCCCCGCGTGCACCCGCAGCGTCTCGGCGATCTGCCAGCCGACGGTGCGCACCGGGTTCAGCGACGACATCGGGTCCTGGTAGATCATCGCCATCCGGGCGCCGCGCAGCGCGTCGAGCTCGCGCTCGCGGGCACCGACGACCTGCGTGCCGCCGACGGTCACGGACCCGCCGGTGACGGAGACCGCCGCCGGTTGCAGGCCCATCGTGGTCAGCGAGAGCAGCGACTTGCCGCTGCCGGACTCCCCGACCAGCCCGACGCGCTCGCCGCGCGCCACGGTCAGGTCGACACCGTGCAGCAGCGCCGTGCGCGGCGGCCGGGTCAGGCCGAGGCGCAGGTCACGGATCTCGAGGACGTTCTCGGTCATGGTCACACCGTCCTGGTGTCGAGGGTGCGCTGGAGCTGCTGGCCGATGACGTTGAGCGACGCCACCAGCGCCACGATCGCCACCGCGGGGAAGACGGCGTACCACCAGGCCTGGTGCAGGACGGCGTACCCGGACTTGAGCAGCGTCCCCCAGGACGCCTCCGGCGGCTGCACGCCGAGCCCCATGAAGCTCAGGGTCGCCTCGAGCATCAGCGCGGTCGCGATGTTGAGCGTGGCCTGCGCGACGACGGTCGGCACCACGTTCGGCAGCACCTCGGCGAACAGGATGCGCCTGCGCGACGCCCCGACGACGGTCAGGCCGCGCACGTAGTCGGCGGTGAGCTCGACCATCGTGGACGACCGCACCACGCGGGCCGTCAGCGGGGCCTTGAGGACCCCGAGGACGAGGACCAGCGTGCCGGGCGTCGTGCCGAGGGCCGCCACGCACACCAGGCCGAACAGCACCATCGGGATCGCGAGCACCGCGTCGGCGGTGCGCATGAGGACCTCGTCGAGCCAGCCGCCGGCCGAGGCCGCGAGCATGCCCCACGCGGCGCCCAGCACGACGGACAGCACCATGGCCCCCGTCGAGATGAGCAGGGTCAGCCGGCCGGCGTGCAGCACGCGGCCGAGCAGGTCGCGTCCCAGCTCGTCGGTCCCGAACGGGTGGGCGGGCGACGGCGCCAGGAGCCGGTTGGCCGCGTCCACCGCGGTGACGTGCGGGTAGAGCAGCGGGGCCAGCAGCGCGGCGAGCACCATCGCGATCACCACGACGACGGCGGTCCTGCTGCCGCGGGGGACCAGGGGGCGCCGCCGGCGGGCGAGACGCGCGGGTGCGGGGGCCGTCGGCGGGGGACCGCCGGCGGTCGCCGGCCCGGGGGCAGCGGCACCGGGGAGCGCCTGCTCGGGCGTGCGGGGGGTGGTCATGCGGACACCGCCTCGGGGGTGGGCCCGGTCGCGGACGTGCGCGGCCCGGGTCCCCGGCGGGCCCGCGCGCGGGACACCCGGAGCCGGGGGTCCAGCACCCCGTACAGCACGTCGACGAGCAGGGTGGTCACCACGAACGCCAGGGCCGTGAGCAGCACGACGGACTGGATCACCGCGTAGTCCCGCTTGAGCACCGCGTCGACCACCTGCTGCCCGACGCCCGGCCACGCGAACACCGACTCGACCACCACGGACCCGCCGAGCAGCGTCCCGACGGTGATGCCGAGCGACGTCAGGGCGGGCAGCAGGGCGTTGGGCAGGATGTGCCGGTCGAGCGTGCGGACCCAGCCGATGCCCTTGCCCCGCGCGGTCCGGACGAACGTCGACCACTCGACCTCCGCGATCGAGCCCTGGAGATAGCGCACGAGCGGCGCCGCGACCACGATCCCGAGCGTCAGGGCGGGCAGCACCAGGTACTGCAGGTTGGCCGCCGGGTCGACCGAGAAGGCGACGTAGCCGCTCGACGGCGCCACGCCCAGCGCCGTCGAGAAGACCAGGATCGCGATGATGCCGATGACGAACGGGGGCGCCGACAGGCCGAACACCGTGCCGGCGTCCACGAGGCGCCGCAATGTCCGGGACCGGGTCCGCGCCGGCAGGATCGCGGCGACCAGGGCGATCAGCACCCCGACGACCAGTCCGGCGCCGGCGAGCTCGAGCGTGGCGGGCAGGCGCTGGGCGAGCAGCCGGCTGACCGGGTACCCGCTGAAGTAGGAGAACCCGAGGTCGCCGACCACGAGGCCGCTGACCCACGACCAGTACTGCACGAGCACGGGCCGGTCGAGCCCGAGCGACGCGCGCATCTTCTCGATGGCCTGCGGGTCCAGGCCGTCGGCCTGCCCGAGTCGTGTGGTGCTCGGGTCGCCCGGGAGCAGACGGAGCACGACGAAGATCACGATGGAGACG
>DAMBCY010000095.1:0-11769 GCA_032056255.1 Cellulomonas sp.
CGCCGGCGGGTCGACGAGCTGGGGTTCGGCTACCCCCGCGCGAGGGCTCCGGTCCTGGACGGGCTCACCGAGGCCTTCCCGGAGGGGGCGATCACGGCGGTCACCGGGCCGTCGGGCTCGGGCAAGTCCACGCTGCTGTACGTCGTCGGCCTGCTGCTCACCCCGACGTCCGGAACCGTCTGGCTCGACGACCAGCCGGTCAGCGCGCTGCGCGACGCGGAGCGGTCGGCGGTGCGGAGCCGGGCGCTGGGCTTCGTGTTCCAGGACGCCCTGCTGGACCCCGCGCGCACCGCGCTCGACAACGTCGTCGAGCCGGCCGTCTTCGCCGGGCTGCCGCGGGCGGGTCTGGTCGACCGGGCGCTGGGCCTGCTGGACCGGTTCGGTGTCGGGGACCGGGCCCGGCACCGCCCCGGGCAGATGTCCGGCGGGCAGGCGCAGCGCGTCGCGCTCTGCCGCGCCCTGCTGCTGCGACCGGCGGTGCTCCTGGGGGACGAACCGACCGGCAACCTCGACGCCCTCAGCTCGCGCGTGGTCTGGGACGCGCTCGCCGAGGCCGCCGCGGACGGCGCGACGGTGCTGCTCGCGACGCACGACGACGACCTCGTCCGACGCGCGCACCACCGGGTGCAGGTGGGATGAGGTACGCCACGGCAGCCGCGCCCTGGCGCACGGTCGCGGCCGAGGCGGTGCGCGTCGCGCGAGCCCAGTGGGTGAGCTCGCTCCTGGTTGCCGTGCTCGCGGGGGTGACCGCGCTCGCGGTCCTCGTCACGACGGGCCACGCGGAGGCGTCGCGTCGCTCGGTCCTGGCGACGGTGGACGACGTCGGCTCGGCGCTGCTCGTCGTCAGCGACAGCGGGACCGAGCCGGCGCTCGACGGCAGGTTCGTGACCGCCGTCGCCGGGTTGGAGGGCGTCGGCTGGACCTTCGGGCTGGGGCCCGTCGTCGACGTGGCGAACGCCGACCTGCCCGACGGGTCGTCCGGCGTCCCGATGCGCGCGCTCGTCGGAGCGCTTCCCGTGGACGTCGTCGTCGAGGAGGGACGCGTTCCCGAGGCGGGTGAGGTGGTGGTGGGTGCCGCGGCGCGGGACGCCCTACGACTGCGCGAGGCGTCCGGCGGGGTCGCGTGGGGGGACCGCCGCGCGCCCGTGGTGGGGGCGTTCGCCGCGTCCGGGCCGCTCGCCCGCCTCGAGGACCTGGCTCTCGTCGTTCCCGAGGACCCGGCGGCGACCCGGGTGCTGCACCTCTACGTGCGGGCGGAGAGCCCGGCAGCCGTCGACGCCGTCGCGGACCAGCTGCGCCGGATGCTCCCGGACCGCGGTGTGGCGGCGGGTGCCGTGACCGTCGAGACGTCGGACGGGGTGATCGCGCTGCGCGCGGCGCTGGGGCAGCGCCTGGACCGGGACGGGGTCGTGCTGCTGGGCGTCACCCTGGGGCTCGGTCTCGCGCTCGCGGTCGTCGTCACCGGGATGGTCACGTTCGCCCGGCGTCCGGACCTCGGGCGGCGCCGGGCGCTCGGTGCGACCCGGTCCGCCATCGTGGCGCTCGTGGTGCTCCACACGATGCTCTCGGCGCTGCTCGGAGCCGTCGTCGGTGTCGGTACGGGTGCGCTGCTGGTGGCGCGGCTCGTCGGGCAGCCGCCGGGCGCCGCGTTCCTCGCCGCGCTCCTCGTCGTCACGGTGCTGTGCGTCACCGGCGGCAGCAGCCTGCCCGCGTGGGTGGCCGCCCGGTCCGACCCGGTCCCGATCCTGCGGGTGCCCTGACCGCCGCCCGCGCGACCGCGACTCAGGCCAGGACCGCGACCAGGAAGTCCGACGTCGGCTCGAACGGCTGCAGGTCCCACGTCGCGAACCGGTGCACGACGTGCAGTCCCGCCTCCCGGGCGTCCAGGCTCAGCGAGTTGAACGGGTACCCGCGCCCGGCGCCGAACCCGACGACCAGCCGCCCGCCGGGCGCGAGGTGCGCGCGGATGCGCCGCAGCACCTCCACCTCGGTGCCCTCGGCGAGGAACGTCATGACGTTGCCGGCCATCACGACGACGTCGAACGGCTCGGCGACGCCGGCGGCGGGCAGGTCGAGCTCCGCGAGGTCGCCCACGTGCCAGTCGCCGTCGGGGTGGTCGGCGCGTGCGGCCTCGACCAGCACGGGGTCGACGTCCACGCCCACGACCGTGTGCCCGCGCCGGACGAGCTCGCCGCCCACGCGCCCCGGGCCGCACCCGGCGTCCAGGATCCGTGCGCCGCGCGGCACCATCGCGTCGATCGTCCGCGCCTCGCCCGCGAGGTCGGCGCCCTCGGCGGCCATGGTGCGGAACCGCTCGACGTACCACTGCGAGCGGTCGGGGTTCTGCTGGCCGATCTGCTCCCAGCGGGTGGGCTGACGCAACGGTGGCTCCTTCGGCGGCGAGAGGTGCGCCGGGTGTCCACAGGACGCGGTCGTCCAGACGATCTCGACCTCGAGACGTGGGCACCCGGTGCGGGGTGAGCCCGAGCCTAGGCGGCGCGCTTGACTTCGAGCGCGCTCGAAGGTCGACGGTGGTGCGCATGACCACGATCCCCACCCGCACCCTCGGCAGCGCCGCGAACGGCACCGCCCTGACCGTGTCCGCCCTCGGCCTGGGCTGCATGGGCATGTCCGAGTTCTACGGCGCCTCGTCCGCACCGGGCTCGGACCAGGAGCGCGACTCGGTCGCGACCATCCACCGCGCGCTCGACCTGGGCGTGACCCTGCTCGACACCGCGGACATGTACGGCCCGCACACCAACGAGCGCCTCGTCGGCCGGGCGATCGCGGGACGCCGGGACGAGGTGGTGCTGGCGACGAAGTTCGGCATCGTCCGGGACGGTGCGGACGGGTCGCGCTCGATCAGCGGCCGCCCGGAGTACGTGCGCTCCGCGCTGGACGCGAGCCTGCAGCGGCTCGGCGTCGACCACGTCGACCTGTACTACATGCACCGGATGGACCCGCAGGTGCCGGTCGAGGAGACCGTGGGGGCGCTGGCCGAGGCGGTGCGGGCCGGCAAGGTCCGGCACCTCGGCCTGTCCGAGGCGGCGCCGGAGACGATCCGGCGCGCGCACGCCGTGCACCCGCTGACCGCGGTGCAGACGGAGTACTCGCTGTGGACCCGGGACGTCGAGGCGGCGGTGCTGCCGACGCTGCGCGAGTTCGGGATCGGCCTGGTGCCGTACTCGCCGCTCGGCCGCGGGATGCTCACCGGCACGATCACGGCGCCGTCCGACCTGGCCGCCGACGACTTCCGGCGCGCCAACCCGCGGTTCGCGGGGGCGGCGTTCGACGCGAACCGGGTGCTGGTCGAGCGGGTGCAGGCGCTCGCGGCGGAGCGGGGCGTCACGGCCGCGCAGCTGGCGCTGGCGTGGGTGCTGGCGCAGGGCGAGGACGTCGTGCCGATCCCGGGGACCCGGCGGGTGCCGTACCTGGAGCAGAACGTCGGGGCCGTCGACGTCACGCTGACCGCCGAGGACCTCGCGGCGCTCGCGGCCGCCGTGCCGCCGGAGGCCGTGGCCGGCGACCGGTACCCGGACATGAGCAGCATCGGGCGGTGACCGGTCGTGCGCGGGGGAGCGACGACGCGCGCATGATGGGCGCCATGACCGACATGCACGCGGGACTCACCATCGCGGAGGCCGCCGCGGCGACCGGGCTGTCCGCGCACACGCTGCGGTACTACGAGCGCGACGGGCTGCTGCTCGACGTGGTCGAGCGCGCCTCGTCCGGGCACCGCCGGTACACCGAGCGCGACCTGGTCTGGCTGCACCTGCTGACCCGGCTGCGCGCGACGGGCATGCCGATCCGGGAGATCCGGGAGTACGCCGACCTGGTGCGCCAGGGCGAGAGCACGGAGCCGCAGCGGCTCGCGCTGCTCCAGGCGCACCGCGACGCGGTCCGGGCGCAGCTCGCGGAGGCGGCGGAGCACCTGGCGGCGATCGAGATGAAGATCGACGTCTACGCCGGCCGCCTCGGCAGCGGCACCCCGGTCCCGGCTGCCGCCGCCGCCCGCTGACCGCGCCCCCCGAGGCGCCGAGAGAGGTCCTGCCCGGTCCCCGAGGATGCCCGGGGCGACCTGTCTCGGCCCGGAGCCCCTGTCTCGGTGCTCAGGCGGGGGTGAGGTGGGCGGGGCGGACCTCGTAGGGGCCGGGGGCGAACGTGAGCTCGCCGTGGCCGCCGGAGAGGGAGCGCAGGTCGAGGGCGTAGCGGGTCACCTCGGCCTCGGGGACCTGCGCCTCGATCCGGACCCGGCCGTCGTCGGTGGTCGTGGTCGCGGTGATCCGTCCGCGCCGGCCGGACAGGTCGCCGAGCACGTCGCCCTGCGACTCGGGCGGCACGACGACCGTGACCTGCAGGACGGGCTCGAGCAGCACGGTGCCGACGGCGGCGAGGGCGGCCCGGACGCCGGAGGCGGTCGCGGTGCGGAACGCCATGTCCGAGGAGTCGACGGCGTGCGACTTCCCGTCGTAGACCTCGACCTGCACGTCCACGACCGGGTGCCCGAGCGGGCCGCCGCCGGCGAGTGCCTCGGCGGCCCCGCGCTCGACGGACGGCAGGTAGGAACGCGGCACGGACCCGCCGACCACCGAGTCCACGAACGCGAAGCCGGACCCCGGGGCGAGCGGCGCGAGGCGCAGCTGCACGACGGCGAACTGCCCGTGCCCGCCGGACTGCTTCTTCAGCCGGCCCTCGGCCTCGGCCGGCGCGGCGATGGTCTCCCGGTACGCGATCCGCACCGGCTCGGTGGTGACGTGCACGCCGAACACCCGGGCCAGCCGGTCGACGGCCACGGACAGGTGCGCGTCGCCGAGCCCGCGCAGGATCGTCTGGTGCGCGGTGCGGTCGACGTGCAGCGTCGGGTCCTCGGCCGCGAGCCGGGTCAGCGCGCCGGACAGCTTGTCGTCGTCGGCCTGGCTGACCGGGACGAGCGCGACCGCGAGGACGGGTGCGCGGGCCGGCAGCGTGGCGGGGCGCACCGGCTGGGCGCGCGAGGCGAGCAGGGCGCCGGTCGGCGCGCCCGCGAGCTTGGCGACGGCGGCGATCGACCCGGCCGGCACCGCCTCGACGGGCAGGTGCTCGCGCCCGCGGAGCCGGAACAGGCCGTGCAGGCGCTCCTCGGCGCCGGTCGCGCTGCTGACCAGCCGGTCGCCGGCGCGCACCGTGCCGGACAGCACCTTGAACACGGACACCTGCCCGACGAACGGGTCGGCGACCGTGCGGAACACGTGCAGCACGGTCTCCCCGCCGGGGTCCGCGGGCAGGTCCGCCGCGGGGGCGTCGTCGCCGGCGCGCCCGACGCGCAGGTGCGCGGGCCGGTCGACGGGTGCCGGGCCGAGCTCGCACACCAGGTCGGCGAGGCGGTCGACGCCCACCCCGGTCGCCGCGGAGGCCACCAGGACGGGCACGGCCTCGCCCGTGAGCACCTCGCGCGCCAGCGTCCGCTCCAGGTCGGCCGCCCCCGGCTCGTCGCCCGACAGGTACCGCTCGAGCTGCTCGTCGTCGTGGGAGACGATCTCCTCGGTCACCGTGCCGTGCAGCCGGTGCTCCTCGTCCGCGACGTCGGCGGGCAGGTCGCAGTCGTGGTGCCGGCCGTCCGGCTCGTAGTCGAGGCCGCGGTCGGACAGCACGTCGGCCACGCCGTGCAGCGCCTGCTCCTCACCCAGCGGCAGCTCCAGCGGGACGACGCCCGCCGGGTCGTGGCCGGTCCGTCGGGCCAGGTCGCGCACCTGGTCGAGCACCCGGTGGAAGTCGGCGCGGGCGCGGTCCTCCTGGGAGACGACGACGAGGCGGGGGATCCCCGCCTCGTCGCACCGCCGCCATGCCGCCTCGGTCCCCGACTGGACCCCGTCGACCGCGCTGACCACCACCACCGCCAGGTCCGCGACGGTCAGCGCCGCATCGACCGCGCCCGCGAAGTCCGGGGCGCCGGGGGTGTCCAGCAGGGTGATCCGGTGCGCGCAGCCCTGGCTGCACGTCCAGTCGAGGTCCGCGACGCCGAGCGCCACGGAGGAGCCGCGCGCCACCTCCTCGGGCTCGTGGTCGCAGACCGTGGAGCCGTCCTCGACCCGGCCGGCCCGGGGAACGGCCCCGGTGCGCAGCAGCAGGGCCTCTGCCAGTGTCGTCTTGCCGGAACCGCCGTGGCCGACGAGGGCCACGTTGCGGACCGACGGCGTCGTCGCCGCGTCCATGGTGGGTTCTCCTGGTTCCGTCCTGGTGGTGCCCGGGGTCGCGCCAGATCAGCCAGGCTAACCACGTCCGTCGCGAGAACGACAGGGACCTCCGCCGCTGGTGCGGCAGAGGTCCCTGTGCTGCGTCGCGGCCCGCGACCGGGGTGAGGTCAGGAGGCCGCGAGGATGTCCACCACGAAGATCAGCGTCGAGCCCGCCGGGATCGTGCCGTTGTCGGTGTCCCCGTACCCGAGGTCCGGCGGGATGATGAGCAGCACCTGGCTGCCGACCGTCTGGCCCGCGAGGCCCTGGCCCCAGCCCTCGATGACGTTGCTCAGCGAGAACGTCGTCGCGGCGCCGCGGTCCCAGGACGAGTCGAACTGCGTGCCGTCCCAGAGCCAGCCGGTGTAGTTCACGGTCAGCGTCTGGCCGGCCTCGACCACCGCGCCCTCGCCCTCGATCAGCGGCTGCACGACCAGGTCGGTCGGCGCGTCGCCGTCGACGGTCTCGAGGGACGGCTTGCCGTCGTCGTCGAGCGTGACGGTCGGGAGCCCGTCCTCCGGGGTGACGGCGGTGCCCTCGGCGCGGTCCGGGACGGCCTGCGTGCTCATGATCTCGAGCGCGATGATCATCGTCGCGCCGGAGGAGGCGTTCGCGTAGAGGATGCGCGCCCCGACCTGCTGGCCGACGAGCGCGTCGAGCAGGGTGGTCTCGATGTTGCTGCTGTTCGCGATCAGCTGCTCCGGGTCCGCCCCGTAGGTGCCGCCCTGGTCGGTGCCGTCCTCGCCAGCCACGGCGGCGACGTTCATCGTGACGAGGTCGCCCTCGGCCACGGTGTCGCCCTCGCCGGGCTCCGCGACGCGCGCGACCGGGCCGGACACGGAGAACGGCTGCTCGAAGTCGAACGTGGGTGCCTCGCCGGCGGCACCGGAGACGGTCACGGACTCCAGGGCCGTGACGTCCGCGGGGTCGGCCGTGGCGGCAGCCGCCGCGCTCTGCGACGGGGACGTCGACGCGGGGTCGTCGGACTCGCCGCTGCACCCGGCGAGCAGGAGCAGGGAGACGGCGAGGAGGGAGGCGGCCGTACGGCGCACGTGCTCGTCCTTCGATCGGGGGTGGGGTGGCAACCGCGACATCCTAGGCGCGGGGGCTGGGTGGCGGCTGTGCGGGGTGCGGGGGTCCTGCGGGGGTCCGGGGCGCGGGCGGTGCGGGTCGGCGGCCCCGCGGTGCCCGCTGGTGCCCCGCGGTGCCCGCCCGTGCCCGTCAGTCGCGCGCCAGCATCCCGTCGGCGTGCGCCACGAGCCACGACATGAGCGGCAGCAGGTGCCCCGCGAGCTCCCGGCCGAGCGGGGTCAGCGAGTAGTCGACCCGCGGGGGGATGGACGGCGTCGCGTCGCGCAGCACCAGCCCGTCGGACTCCAGGGTCCGCAGGGTCGAGGCGAGCATCTTCTCGCTGATCCCCTCGACCAGCCGGCGCAGCTCGCCCCAGCGCAGCGTGCGCTCGGACAGCGCGACGATCACGAGGACGCCCCACTTGCTGGTCACGTGGTCGAGCACGATCCGGCTGGGGCACGCCGCGGGCAGGACACCGTCCGTCAGCACCTCGTGCAGCACACCGGGACCCTGAGTGCGCGGCTTCGTGACCTCGATGCTTACCGTCATGTGCGTACCTTACGCGAAAGTGGGTACCGGCGATCGGGAAGGGTGCCCGACGCGGCGGGGTTGGGGCGGGTGCCGGAGCGTCCGGCACGCACCCCTCGGGAGGAACCCCCATGTCGATCGTCGTCACCGGAGCCACCGGCCACCTCGGGCGCCTGGTCGTCCAGCACCTGCTGGCCGACGGCGTCCCCGCCGCCGAGATCGTCGCCGCCGGGCGTCGCACCGAGCGCCTGGCCGACCTCGCCGAGCAGGGCGTCCGCGTCGCCGCCGTCGACTACGCCGAGCCCGCGACGCTGACCGCCGCGTTCGACGGCGCCGACGTCGTGCTGCTGGTCTCCGGCAGCGAGGTCGGGCAGCGCGTCGCGCAGCACCGCGCCGTCATCGAGGCCGCGACGGCCGCGGGCGTCGGACGCGTCGTCTACACGTCCGCGCCGCAGGCCGACACCTCCGCGCTGGTGCTCGCGCCGGAGCACAAGGCCACCGAGGAGATCCTGCGCGCCTCCGGCCTCACGTCCACGATCCTGCGCAACGGCTGGTACACCGAGAACTACGTCGGCGACGTCCAGCAGGCGCGCGAGACCGGCGAGATCGTCGCCGCCGTCGGTGCCGGGCGGGTCGCGTCGGCGTCCCGGGACGACTTCGCCGCGGCCGCCGCCGTCGTGCTGCGCACGGCGGGCCACGACGGCGCCGTCTACGAGCTGTCCGGTGACGAGGCCTGGACCTTCGACGACCTCGCCGCCGCCGCGTCCGAGGTGCTCGGCCGTCCCGTCGTCCACCGCGCGGTGACGTCCGAGGAGCGGCACGCCGGGCTGGTCGCCGCCGGCCTCGACGAGGGCACGGCGGGCTTCGTCGTCGCGCTGGAGGAGAACACCCGCGACGGCCTCCTGGCCGGCACGGACGGCACCCTCTCGCGCCTGATCGGCCGCCCCACCACCCCCCTCGTCGACGCCCTCCGCGCCGCCCTCGCCTGACCGTCCCTCCCCCCCTCCGGCCGCCGAGATCGGTGTGTCGCGGGCGAGATCGGTCCATCCAGGTACCGATCTCGGGCAGACGCACCGATCTCGGCGCAGCAGGTGCGGCGGGGGTGGGGAGCCGAGACGGCTCGGGATGCTGGACGGGGCTCGCGGTGTGAGGGTCGGGAGCATGACGCGATTCGGGTACACCCTCATGACCGAGCAGTCCGGTCCGAAGGAGCTCGTGGGGTACGCGGTCGACGCGGAGCGCGCGGGGTTCGACTTCGCGGTGTCCAGCGACCACTTCTTCCCCTGGGTCGACGAGCAGGGCCACGCGCCCTACGCCTGGTCGGTGCTCGGGGCGGTCGCGCACGCGACGTCGCGGATCGACCTCATGACCTACGTGACCTGCCCCACCGTCCGGTACCACCCGGCGGTCGTCGCGCAGAAGGCCGCGACCCTCGGCGTGCTGTCGGACGGCCGGTTCACGCTCGGGCTCGGCGCGGGGGAGAACCTCAACGAGCACGTCGTCGGTGAGCGCTGGCCGGCCGTCGGCGAGCGGCACGACATGCTCGAGGAGGCGCTGCACATCATCCGGGCGCTGCTGGACGGCGAGCGGCTGACGTTCGACGGGGTGCACTTCCGCACCGACTCCGCGCGCGTCTGGGACCTGCCCGGCGAGCCGGTGCAGCTCGGCGTCGCGGTGTCGGGCGACCAGTCGGTGTCCCGGTTCGCCCCGCTCGCGGACCACCTGGTGGCGACGGAGCCGGAGGCCGCGCTCGTCGCCGGCTGGGACGAGGCCCGCGCCGGCGTCGAGGGGGCGGGGCCGTCGCGGAAGATCGCGCAGATCCCGATCTCGTGGGACCCGGACCCGGAGGTCGCCACGCAGCGCGCGCACGAGCAGTTCCGCTGGTTCGCGGGCGGCTGGCACGTCAACGCGGACCTGCCGACCACCGAGGCGTTCGCGGCGGCGAGCCGGTTCGTCCGCCCCGAGGACGTGGCGGAGACCATCCCGTGCGGGCCGGACCTGGACGCCGTCGTCGAGGCCGCGTCGGCGTACTGGGAGGCGGGGTTCACGGACGTCGCCCTCGTCCAGGTGGGCGACGCCGCGCAGCAGCGGTTCCTCGACGAGGTCGCCGCGCCGCTGCTGGACCGGCTCCGCGCCGCCGCGCCCTCGTCCTGACCGATCCGCCGGACCCGAAGGAGCCGAGATGGCCGTCACCGCGTTCCAGGACCTCCCGCTGGCCGACCGCGACCGCGCGTGGGACGGCGCCGCCGCCGAGCGACGCGTCCGCGCGTGGGCCGGCGTCGACGAGGAGCCGAACGAGAAGTACCGCGACGCGCACGTCTGGTACGACGCCGACGCGAAGCAGAACCTCACCGCGTACAAGCTGCTGATCGCCGACGTGGTGGACGGGACCCTGGTCGCCGTCCCGCGCGGGGTGTTCGCGGCGGCCGCCGTCGTGCAGGGCTCGCGCGGCGGCGTCGACCTGCCGGACCGGGACCGGGACCGCGTCAGGAGCCACCTGGCGAAGTACTACGCGAAGCTCGACGAGACGCCGCCCTGGCAGGACTGACGGCAGGAGGTGGTCCGGACACCTGCGAGGGGGTGTCCGGTGCCCGCGTCGACGGATCTGCGGAGCCCCCGATTCGGTCGCCCGAATCGGCCGGGAACACGTGACTCCGGCCCCGGGAGCCCCCACGATGGTGCCTCGTGCCACCCGCCTCCGCCCCGCCGCCGACCGCACCCACCCGCCGGCAGGTCCGCCGCTGGCGCCGCTACCTCGCCGACGAGCGGGCCGAGGCCGCCGCCTACCGCGACCTGGCCTCCCGCCGCACCGGCGAGGAGCGCGCGATCCTGCTGGCGCTCGCCGACGCCGAGGGCCGGCACGAGCAGCACTGGCTCGACCTGCTCGGCGACGAGGTCGGCCGTCCGCTGCGCGGCGACCACCGCTCGCGGGTGCTCGGCTGGCTCGCCCGCCGGTTCGGCGGGGTGTTCGTCCTGGCGCTCGCCCAGCGCGCCGAGTCCCGGTCCGCCTACGGCGCGGACGTCGACGCGACCCCGACGATGGCCGCCGACGAGCGCATCCACGAGGAGGTCGTCCGCAGCCTCGCGATGCGCGGGCGCAACCGGATGTCCGGCACGTTCCGCGCCGCGGTGTTCGGCGCCAACGACGGCCTGGTCAGCAACCTCGCGCTCGTCCTCGGCATCGGGGCGTCCGGCGTCGGGACGTCGACCGTCCTGCTCACCGGTCTGGCGGGGCTGCTCGCCGGCGCGCTCTCGATGGGCGCGGGCGAGTACGTGTCCGTGCGCTCGCAGCGCGAGCTGCTCGAGGCGTCCCGGCCGAGCCGCCAGGCCCGCGAGGCGCTGCCGCACCTGGACCTCGACGCCAACGAGCTCGCCCTGGTCTACCGGGCGCGGGGGATGACGGCGCCGGCCGCGGACGAGCGCGCGCGGACGGTGCTCGGCGGTCTGACGGCGCTGGACGGGACGGCGCCCGACGCCGCGCTGCGGGTCGGCGGGGACGAGGCGACCGGTGGCGAGGCGAGCGGTGGCGACGAGACGGCCGTGGACGACCCGGCGGCGCCCGAGGTCGACGAGCACGAGTCCGTCGGCTCCGCGATGGGCGCGGCCGGGGCGAGCTTCTGCTTCTTCGCGACCGGCGCGCTCATCCCCGTGCTGCCGTACCTGCTCGGTATGGAGGGCTGGTCGGCGGTCGCGCTGGCCAGCGGGCTGGTCGGCGTCGCGCTGCTCGGCACCGGCGCGACCGTCGGGGTGCTGTCGGGGTCGTCGCCCGGCAAGCGGGCGCTGCGGCAGCTCGCGATCGGGTTCGGAGCCGCGGCCGCGACCTACGTGCTGGGCCTGGCGTTCGGCACCTCGGCAGCCTGAGGCGCCTGTCGGTGAGGTCGTCACCCGTGCACGAGGTCGTCAGGGCGGATTCCTATGGTCGTTGCAACTTCTGGGGAGGTTGCGGTGGTGCGTGGGG
>DAMBCY010000096.1:0-11754 GCA_032056255.1 Cellulomonas sp.
CGCCGGACCAACTCGGTCATGCCCGGGTCGGGACGCCCCTGCCCGCCGTGGGCGGGGAGGGAGGCCCCGACCCGGGCCCGTACCGCTCAGGTGATGTCGCGCCGCAGCGTCGTGAACCGTCCGAGCACCGCGAGCAGCAGCGCGTAGCCGACCAGGACGAGGCCGCCGGCCACCGGGCCGAGCAGGTCGCCGGCCCCCGTCGCGGAGTAGAACGACCCCCCGCTGATCGCCTCGCCCGCGGCTCCCGGCAGGAACTTCCCGATGACGGCGGTGCCGTCGTCCAGCCCCAGCACCAGCCGGGCGATCGGCTCGACGAACTGCGTGAACGCCAGCACGACGACGATCGCCACCACCTGGTTCGGCATCGCGAAGCCGAGGCCGGTGCCCAGGACGCACCAGATCGTCAGCGCGAGCGCGGTGCGGGCGATGATCGCCCAGGTGCCGCCCTCGCCCAGCAGGTTCTCCCCGCCGGTGAACGCGAACGCCGCCGCGCCGGCGGCGACGGTCGCGAGCGTGCCCGCGATCCCGTACAGCAGCCCCATCGGGATGCCGGCCAGCAGCTTGCCCACCACGAACCGGTTGCGGTCCGGCTGGGCGAGCAGCGTCGGGGTGAGCGTGCGGTGCCGGAACTCGGCGGTCACCGCGAGCACGCCGACCAGCAGCGGCAGCACGTAGCCGAACGACGCCGGCAGGCTGTACACGGTCGTGACGACGGACTGCGCGTCCAGCCCCTGGGGCATGTCGGTCGTCATCGACCCGTCGTCGCCGGAGAACGTGAGCGCGAACGCCATCATCGCGCCGAGGAAGGCCATGTAGGCGACCATCACCAGCAGCAGCACCCACCAGGTGCGGGTGGTGACGATCTTCCGGTACTCGGAGACCAGCGTGTCCTTCATCGCGCACCTCCGGCGGCGCTCGCGGGGGCGTGGAGCCCGGCGGGGTCGCCGGGGTGACCAGGAGAGGGTGCCACCGCCACGGGGGCGGTGAGCCGGAGGAAGACGTCCTCCAGCCCGACGCCGGTGGTGGCCAGCTCGTGCAGCTCCACGCCGGCGGTGAACGCCGCGTGCCCGACGGCGGCGACGTCCGTGCCGCGCACCTCGGCCAGGCCGGGGGCGGCGACGGCGCGCTCCCAGCCGCCGGCGGCCACGAGCGCGTCGAGCCCGGCGACGTCGGGGGAGGCGACCCGCACCCGCGGCTCGGCCAGGCGGCCGAGCTCCTCGAGGGTCGAGGCGTGCACGAGGCGGCCGCCGGCGATGATCACGACGTCGTCGACCGTCTGCTGCACCTCGGACAGCACGTGCGAGGACACCAGCACCGTGCGGCCCTGCGCGGCCAGCGCGCGCAGCAGGTCGCGCAGCCACCGGATGCCCTCGGGGTCCAGACCGTTCGCCGGCTCGTCGAGCAGCAGCACGGGCGGGTCGCCGAGCAGCGTGGTGGCCAGCGCGAGCCGCTGCCGCATGCCGAGCGAGAACCCGCCGACGCGGCGCTTCGCGGCGGAGGACAGGCCCACGAGCTCGAGCACCTCGGCGGCGCGGGCGTCGGGGACCCCCGCCTGCGGCGCGTAGACCCGCAGGTGGTCGAGCGCGGTGCGGCCCGGGTGGAAGTCGGCGGCCTCGAGGGCGGCGCCGACCGTCCGCATCGGCCGTTCCAGGTCGTGGTAGCGGCGGCCGCCGATGGTGGCGGTGCCGCCCGTGGGGGTGACCAGGCCGAGCAGCATGCGCAGCGTGGTGGTCTTGCCGGCCCCGTTCGGGCCGAGGAAGCCGGTCACCCGGCCCGGGCGGACGGTGAAGCTCAGGTCGTCCACGGCGCGGACCTGGCCGAACGTCTTCGTCAGGTGGCTGACCTCGATGGCGGGGCTCGTGTCGGGTGGCATGCCCCGACCCTAGGAGCCCGGTGCCGACCGGGGCATCCGTCTCGCGGCGGAACCCCCGGTCCGGTCGCACCGGCTGGACGGCCCGGCTCCGCCCCGGGGATGAGGACGGGCCGCGGGCGGTCAGAACGCGCCGGTGGCCGGCCGCGACTGCCGGCGCGACGGGAGCATCACCCGCATCGTGCACCCGGACGGGGTGTCCGCGACCTCGACCGTCCCGCCGTGCAGCGTGACGGCCCACCGCACGATCGACAGGCCGAGGCCGGTGCCGCCGGTGGAGATCTGGCCGGTGATGGCCGGCGTGTTCCCGCGGGCGAACCGCTCGAACACCCGCTGGCGCTGGTCCGCGGCGATGCCCGGGCCCTGGTCGACGACGTCGAGGCGCACCCAGCCGCCCGCGCGGGACGCCTCGAGCCGCACCGGCGCGCCGCGGGGGGAGTGCCGCACGGCGTTCTGCACGAGGTTCGCCACCACCTGGTGCAGCCGTTCCCGGTCGGCGGGGATCGTCAGGCCCGGCGGGTCGACGCTGACCGGGAACGTCAGGTCCTTCGACGCCCCGACCAGCCGGCCCTCCTGCGCCGCCTCCTCGAGGAACTGCTGCAGCGGCACCTCGGTGACCTGCAGGTCGACCGCACCGGCCTCGAGGCGGGACAGGTCGAGCAGCGTGGCGACCAGCCGGCTGAGCCGCTGCGTCTGCGCCAGCGCCGCCCGCATCGCCTCCGGGTCGGGGTCGCTGACGCCGTCGACGATGTTCTCCAGCTGCGCCTGCAGCGCGGTGACGGGCGTGCGCAGCTCGTGCGAGACGTTCGCGACCATCTCCCGGCGCACCGTGTCGGCCTGCTCGAGGTCGTCCGCCATCCGGTTGAACGCGGTGGCGAGCTCGCCCACCTCGTCCCGGCTGGTCGCCCGCACCCGCCGGCTGTAGTCGCCGGCGGCCATGGCGCGCGCCGCCGCCGTCATCTCCCGCAGCGGCGACGTCATGCCGCGGGCCAGGATCTGCGTCATCACGAGGGCGAGCACGATGACGATGGGGAACGTCCGCGTCGGGCCCAGGGCGTTGTTCAGCCCGATCCAGGTCAGCAGCGCCGCCACGAACACCGCGGCGGCGACCAGGACGCCGAGCTTGATCTTGATGGAGCGCAGGCGGTCGAGCGGGCGGACGTCGGGCAGGCGCCCGACGCGTGCGGGCCGCTGGTGCCGGGGCTGCTGGGGCGCGGGCGTCACGCCGGGCCGCCTCCCGGGGCCGTCCCGGCGGGCTCCAGCGCGTAGCCCACGCCGTGCACCGTGCGGATCAGGTCGGAGCCGAGCTTCCTGCGCAGGGCCTTCACATGGGAGTCGACCGTGCGGGTGCCGGACGCGTCGACCCAGTCCCAGACCTCGGCCAGCAGGCGCTCGCGGGTGAGCACCGTGCGGGGGCTCGCGGCGAGCGCGAGCAGCAGGTCGAACTCGGTCGGCGTCAGGTGCACCTCCGCGCCGGCGCGGTGCACGCGGCGCTGGGCGCGGTCGATGACGACGTCGCCCACGGCCACCGGCGGCTCGGCGTCCGGCGCGCTCGCGGCGCGCTCGGCGGCCAGGGCGGCGCGCTGCTGCCGGCGCAGCAGGGCCTTGACCCGGGCCACGAGCTCGCGCATCGAGAACGGCTTGGTCATGTAGTCGTCCGCACCGACGCCGAGCCCGATGAGCATGTCGGTCTCGTCGTCCCGCGCGGTGAGCATGAGGACGGGCACGGGCCGCTCGGCCTGGATGCGCCGGCAGACCTCGAGGCCGTCGATGCCGGGGAGCATCACGTCGAGGACGACGACGTCCGGGTCGAGACGGGCCGCGGCCTCGACCGCCTGGAGCCCGTCGCCGACGGTCTCGACCTGCCAGCCCTCGGCGGAGAGCCGCCGCGCGACCGCGGTCGCGATGGCGGGCTCGTCCTCGACGACCAGCACCGTGGTGGACGCGGCGCCCGGGGCGCCCGTGGGGGAGCCGGCGGCGCCGCCGGGTCGGGATGCGAACGTCATCGACCCAGCGTAGAACCCGCGTGTGGAGGTTTCGTATGATCGAGCCACCATGAGCAGCTCAAGTCGCTGCCGGCGTCCTCCCCGGGCCGACGAGCCTGGGGGCGACCATGCCGGCCCCTCCTGCCTCCTGAACCCCCTCCCGCGCCCCCGCGGACGCACGGGTTCCCGCCGCACCCCCGCCCCGCACGGCGGTGGCGCGTGCTGACCGACTGGCTGCTCGTGCTGCTCGGCGTCGTGCTGACGGCCGGCACCGCGGTCTTCGTCGCCACGGAGTTCTCGCTGGTGACGCTCGACCCGGGCGTCGTCGAGCGCCAGACCCGGCCCGACGACCGGCGCGGGCAGAGCGTGCTGCGCTCGCTGCGCCGGCTGTCCACCGAGCTGTCGGGTGCGCAGGTCGGCATCACCGTGACGACCGTGCTGCTCGGCTACACGACGCAGCCCGCGGTGAACCGGCTGCTGGCCGAGCCGCTGCGGGGCTCCGCCCTCGGCGTGGCCGCGGGCGGTGCGGTGGCCGTGGTGGCGACCCTCGTGCTCGTCAACGGCTTCTCGATGCTGTTCGGGGAGCTGGTGCCGAAGAACTTCGCGATCAGCCGGCCGCTCGGCACGGCCCGCGGGGTCGCGCCGGTGCAGGCCGCGTTCACGTCGGCGCTGCGGCCGCTGATCGCGCTGTTCAACTCGTCGGCGAACGCGCTGCTGCGCCGCGTCGGCGTGGAGCCCCGCGAGGAGCTGTCCGGCGGCCGGTCGCCGCAGGAGCTCGCCGCGCTGGTGAAGCGGTCGGCGCAGGTGGGCACGCTCGACGAGTCGACGGCGACGCTGCTCACGAACTCCATCGAGTTCACCGACCTGACGGCGGTGGACGTGATGACCGACCGGCAGCGCGTCGTGGTGCTGCGCCGCGACGACACCGCGACCGAGGTCGTCCGGCTGTCGCGGGAGACCGGTCACTCCCGGTTCCCCGTGATCGGCGACGACTCCGACTACATCGTGGGGCTCGTGCACCTGCGCCGGGCGATCGCGGTGCCGTACGAGCGCCGCGGCGAGGTGCCCGCGGCCGCGCTGATGATCGACGCCCCCCGGGTGCCGGAGACGGTGCACCTCGGGCCCCTGCTGGTCGAGCTGCGCGAGCACGGCCTGCAGATGGCCGTCGTCGTGGACGAGTACGGCGGCACCTCCGGCGTCGTCACGCTCGAGGACGTGGTGGAGGAGCTGGTGGGCGACGTCGCGGACGAGCACGACCGCCGCCGCACCACCGCGTCGCGGCGCGCGGACGGCGCCTGGGTGGTGTCGGGGCTGCTGCGGCCGGACGAGCTCGTCGAGACCACCGGGCTGGTGGTCCCCGAGGACGGCCCCTACGAGACCCTGGGCGGCCTGGTGATGGCCGCGCTCGGCCGCGTGCCGGAGCCGGGCGACGAGGTGCGGGCCGGTGACGTGCGGCTGCGGGTGGAGTCGATGAGCCGGCGCCGCGTGGAGCGGGTGGTCGTGCGACCGGTCGACGCCGGGGCCGCGCCCGCGGCGCCGGCCGGGGAGGCGGGACGATGAGCAACGGGGTGGCCCTCGCGCTCGCGGTCGCGCTGCTGGCGGGGAACGCGTTCTTCGTCGCGGCGGAGTTCGCGATCATCTCGGCCCGCCGGTCGGCGATCGAGCCGCGGGCGCAGGCCGGGGACCGGCGCGCCACGACCGTGCTGTGGGCGATGGAGCACGTCTCGCTCATGCTCGCGTGCGCGCAGCTCGGCGTGACGGTCTGCTCGACCAGCCTCGGCCTGGTGGCGGAGCCGGCGATCGCGCACCTGATCTCCGACCCGCTGCACGCGCTGGGGGTGGGCGAGAGCCTCACGCACCCGATCGCGTTCGTCGTCGCGCTGCTGGTCGTGGTCTACCTGCACGTGGTGCTCGGCGAGATGGTGCCGAAGAACCTCGCGGTCTCCGGGCCGGACCGGGCGGTGCTGGTGTTCGGTCCGCCGCTGGTCTGGCTGGCCCGGGTCGTCCGGCCGGTGATCTTCGCCCTGAACTGGGTGGCGAACCACGTGCTGCGGCTGTTCCGGGTGGACCCGCGCGACGAGGTCGCCTCGGCGTTCACGGCCGAGGAGGTGCAGTCCATCGTCGAGCAGTCGCAGGCCGAGGGGCTGCTCGCGGACGAGCAGGGCCTGCTGTCCGGGGCGCTGCAGTTCTCCGACCGGACCGCCGCGGACGTCATGGTGCCCGTCGCCGACCTGGTGCCCGTGCCCGCGGACGTGACGCCGGAGGAGGTGGAGCGGCTCGTGGCGCGCACGGGGTACAGCCGGTTCCCGGTGCAGGGGCGGGACGGCAGCCCCACGGGGTACCTGCACGTGAAGGACGTGCTGTACGCCGACGACGGGTCCCGCCGGCTGCCGGTGCCCGCCTGGCGGGTGCGGGCGCTCGCGGTCGTCGCGCCGGGCGACGAGGTCGAGGAGGCGCTCGCGGCCATGCAGCGCTCCGGCGTGCACCTGGCCCGCGTCGAGGACGCGGGGCGGGCGGTCGGCGTCGTGTTCCTCGAGGACATCCTCGAGGAGCTCGTCGGCGAGGTGCGGGACGCGATGCAGCGGGGGGCCTTCCGGCACTGATCCGCCCGGCTCCTCCGGCGTTGCGCGGGGCTCCGGTGGGCCGGACGTGGGACTTTCGTCACACGGAGGGGTGGTCCCGATGGGTGATCCGCGACGACACGCCGATGATCCCGGCGCGACCGCCCGACTGGGGGTTGGAGCGGAGGGCTCGGCCCGTTATGGTTTCGTGATCGTCCTCCCGGAGATCCTCGCCGCGCCGCCGCGCGCGCGGCCCCGGGCGGCAGGTCGGCCCTCGTCCATCAGCGAGCATCGGAGGTTCCGTGGCGTCGCACCGCGCGCAGCCCGTCGCCTCCGGCGCACCCACCCGCCGCCAGCTCCGCGAAGCCGCCCGGACCTCGGGCACCGCCGCCGCCGTCACCTCCGTGGTCGCCGTCGTCGAGAGGACCGCGGGCGCACCGGCCGGGTCCGCGCCGGCGCCGGCCAGGCGGCAGCACCCGCTGGCCCGGTGGGGCACCCGCGCGGGCGTCCTCGTGACCCTCGCGGCGGTCACCGTCGCCGTGCCGCTGTCCCAGCAGGCCGCGCGCAGCGCCGACGGCGTCACCGACGTCGAGGCCGACGCCACGCTGCCGAGCACGGTCGAGGCCCTCACGTCGTCCGCGTCCTCGGTGCTCCCGCCCGCCTCGCTGGTCTCCAGCGACGTCACGGCGCTGCGCGCCCAGCTCGACGTCAGCCGCAGCGAGGACCGCGAGACGCTGCCCGGCTGCGACGGCGAGGCGACCACCGGCGCGGCGAACGGCCAGCTCTCCCAGGACGACCTCTGCTACCTGTGGGACGGCAGCACGCAGCTGCGGGCCGACGCCGCCGAGGCGCTGGCCGAGCTGAACACGATGTGGGTCACCCGGTTCGGCACCGACCTGTGCCTCTCCAGCGGCTACCGCACCCTCGCCGAGCAGCGCGCGGTCAAGGCGCAGAAGGGCGGCCTGGCCGCTCCCGCCGGCCGCAGCAACCACGGGTGGGGCCTCGCGGTCGACCTGTGCAGCTCGCAGACCACCGGCGCGCAGTGGGAGTGGCTGAACGAGAACGCCCCGGTGTTCGGCTGGGAGAACCCCGCCTGGGCGCAGCCCGGCGGCAGCGGGCCGTACGAGCGCTGGCACTGGGAGTACACCAAGGGCGTCATGGCCGACGGCGAGTACTACGGCTGACCCGCGTCCGCCCGACGCACGACCGGCCCGCGCCCGCGAGGCCGTCACGACGCGGCGAGGTCGTCACGACGCGGCGAGGTCGTCACGACGCGGCGAGGTCGTCACCACGCGGCGAGGTCGTCACCACGCGGCGAGGTCGTCATCCGTGCACGACGACCTCGCGCACGTCTGACGACCTCGCCGCCGCGCGCGGGCTGGTGCGCGCGGGCGGCGGGGCGAGGACCGGGTCTCAGGCCAGCGTCATGCCCCAGGTGACCTCGTGCGTGGCACCCGGCTCCAGGCGGACCAGGCGCTCGCCGGTGCGGAACGCGTCCGCGACGCAGCTCATGGGCTCGGCCGCGACGCCGCGGCGGTCGATCAGCGGGATGCCGTTGCCGGTGCACACCTGCCAGGTGTCCATCGAGGTGTCCATCCACATCGCGGCGGCGTGGCCGTCGGGGGAGGCGAGCACGATCCAGGACAGGCCGTCCGCGTCCCGGGTCACGTCGACGAACGCGTCGTCGAGGGCGACGCCCGCCAGCGGCTGCGGGGTGCGGCGGTCCTCGGCGCCGGACAGCGGGCGGGTGCCCGTCGGCAGCAGCCGGGGGTCGACCGTGACCTGGGACGTGGCGTCCACGCGCAGGGTGCAGTCGTCGACGGCCGCGCCGCCCGGGGACAGCCACGGGTGGAAGCCCACCCCGTAGGGCGCGGCGGTCGCCTCGAGGTTGGTCGCGGCGACGTGCACGCGCAGCCCGGCGTCGGACAGCGTGTAGGTCACGTCGATCCGCAGCGACCACGGGTAGCCGGGCGTCGGCACCGTCTCGTGCCGCAGGGTGACGGACGTGTCGCCGTCGGGTCCGGTCGCGCCGGCCACCTTCTCGAACCGGACGTGCGCGACCAGGCCGTGCAGCGCGGTGCCGCGGTCCGGCTCGGTCACGGGCACCTGGTGGTCGGTCCCGTCCCACGTGTACCGCCCGTCGCGCAGCCGGTTCGGCCACGGCGCGAGCACGGCGCCCGAGTAGGCGGGGGCGAGGGCGGTCTCGTCGAACGGGAGCACGACGTCGCGACCGCCGACGGCGTAGGTGCGCACGCTGGCGCCGACCTCCGCGACGGTGGCGCGGTGCGCGCCGTGGGCGAGGTGGTGCTGGCGGCCTGAGGGGGCTGGTGGTGTCGGCATCGTCACGGACCACACCGTAGTGGTTCGCCGGGACCGCCCCCGACCGCCCGCGGCGGCTCGCGGCGGTCCTCGACGGGCCCCGACGCCCCCCCCCGCGGCGCGGTGCCCGCCGTGCACCCGGTAGCCTGGTCCGTCGTGGCAGCCACCGACTTCCCCGCCGAGATCCGCGACCTTCGCACGACGCTCGAGTCGATCAAGGCGGTGTCCGACCCCACGGCGCTCCGGACGCGGATCGCCGACCTGTCCGAGCAGGCGTCGGCGCCGGACCTCTGGGACGACCCCGACGCCGCGCAGAAGATCACCAGCGCCCTGTCCGCCGCGCAGGCGGAGCTCGACCGGGTCGACAGGCTGGGCGGCCGGATCGACGACCTCGAGACCCTGGTCGAGATGGCCGCGGAGGAGGACGACGCCGACACGCTCGCGGAGGCGGAGTCCGAGCTCGTCGGCATCCGCAAGGACCTGGGCGAGCTCGAGGTGCGCACGCTGCTGGGCGGCGAGTACGACCAGCGCGACGCCGTCGTGACGATCCGCGCGGGCGCCGGCGGCGTCGACGCCGCGGACTTCGCCGAGATGCTGATGCGGATGTACCTGCGCTGGGCCGAGCGGCACAACTACGGCACGGCGGTGCTCGACACCTCCTACGCGGAGGAGGCGGGCCTGAAGTCGGCGACGTTCGAGGTGAAGGC
The DNA here is from genome assembly GCA_032056255.1 of Cellulomonas sp. GTDB lineage: Bacteria > Actinomycetota > Actinomycetes > Actinomycetales > Cellulomonadaceae > Cellulomonas. Next base: position 9,443 of record DAMBCY010000096.1, read on the forward strand.
CCCGTACGCGTTCGGGCACCTGTCGGTCGAGGCCGGGACGCACCGCCTGGTGCGGATCTCGCCGTTCGACAACCAGGGGCGCCGCCAGACGTCGTTCGCGGCGGTCGAGGTCATCCCGCTGATCGAGCAGAGCGACGACAACATCGAGATCCCCGAGTCGGAGATCAAGGTCGACGTGTTCCGGTCGTCCGGCCCCGGCGGGCAGTCCGTCAACACGACCGACTCCGCGGTCCGGATGACGCACCTCCCCACCGGCATCGTCGTGTCGATGCAGAACGAGAAGTCGCAGATCCAGAACCGCGCCGCCGCCCTGCGCGTGCTCCAGTCCCGTCTGCTCCTGGTCCGCAAGGCCGAGGAGGACGCGAAGAAGAAGGAGCTCGCGGGCGACATCAAGGCGTCCTGGGGCGACCAGATGCGCTCCTACGTGCTGCACCCGTATCAGATGGTCAAGGACCTGCGCACCGAGCACGAGGTCGGCAACACCTCGGCGGTGTTCGACGGCGACATCGACGGGTTCATCGAGGCCGGGATCCGCTGGCGCCGGTCCGCGCAGGACTGAGCCGGCGGGCCGACTCACAGCCGGCGGGTCGGCGTGTCACCGCGGGGCAGGGCGGGCGGTTGCCTACGCTCGACGCGGCCAGGACAGCACGACCCCGTTCCCCTAGCACTGGCCCCCTTCGCCTGTGATCAGATTCGAGAACGTCAGCAAGGTCTACGCGCGCGGCGCCCGCCCCGCGCTGGACCAGATCTCCCTGGACGTCGAGCGCGGCGAGTTCGTGTTCCTCGTCGGGGCGTCGGGCTCCGGGAAGTCGACGTTCCTGCGCCTCGTGCTGCGCGAGGAACGGCCGTCCGCGGGCCGGGTGTTCGTGGCGGGCAAGGACCTGACGACGCTGTCGTCGTGGAAGGTCCCGCACCTGCGCCGGCAGATCGGCGCGGTGTTCCAGGACTTCCGGCTGCTGCCGTCCAAGACCGTGTTCGAGAACGTGGCGTTCGCGCTCCAGGTGATCGGCAAGCCGCGGCACCACATCCTCACCACGGTGCCGGACGTGCTGGAGATGGTCGGCCTGGCGGGCAAGGAGAAGCGCCGCCCGCACGAGCTGTCCGGCGGTGAGCAGCAGCGCGTGGCGATCGCGCGCGCGTTCGTGAACCGGCCGTCGATCCTGCTGGCCGACGAGCCCACCGGCAACCTCGACCCGACGACCTCCCTGGGGATCATGCGCCTGCTCGACCGGATCAACCGCACGGGCACGACGGTCGTCATGGCGACGCACGACGACGAGATCGTCGACCAGATGCGCAAGCGCGTGATCGAGCTGTCCGGCGGCGAGCTGGTGCGCGACCAGTCGCGCGGCGTCTACGGCTCGGACCGCTGAGGGGAGGGGGACGACGTGCGACTGCAGTTCATCCTCTCCGAGATCGGCATCGGCCTGCGCCGGAACCTGTCGATGGCGGTGTCGGTCATCCTCGTGACCTTCGTGTCCCTGACGTTCGTGGGCGCCGCGGCGCTGCTGCAGCTGCAGATCACGAAGATGCAGGACGACTTCTACGACAAGGTCGAGGTCAGCGTGTACCTCTGCCCGGCGGGGACCTCCTCGGCGCCCACGTGCGCCGGCGGCGAGGTCACCGACGAGCAGAAGCAGGCGATCCGCGACGCCCTCGACGCCCCCGACGTGGCCCCGTACATCCAGGAGATCACCGAGGAGACCAAGGCCCAGGCGTTCCGGACGTTCCAGCGGCAGTTCGAGGGCCAGTACTGGGCGCAGATCACGACCGAGGCCGACATGAACGAGTCGCTGCGCATCAAGCTCACCGACCCGGAGAAGTTCGAGGTCGTCGCGGACGTGCTCCAGGGCCGCCAGGGCGTGGAGACCGTCCAGGACCAGCGCGAGCTGTACAACACGCTGTTCCGGGTGCTGAACAGCGCCACCCTGCTGTCCCTCGGCCTGGCGGGCGTGATGCTGCTCGCGGCGGTGCTGCTCATCACGACGACCATCCGGCTGTCCGCGATGAGCCGGCGCCGGGAGACCGGGATCATGCGGATGGTCGGCGCGTCGAACCTGTTCATCCAGCTGCCGTTCATGCTGGAGGGCGCGATCGCCGCGACCCTCGGGTCCGTGCTCGCGGTCGCCGGTCTGTGGGCGGGTGTGAACTACCTGATCACCGACTGGCTCGGCGGGCAGCTCACCTGGATCCCGTACGTCACCACCGCGGAGGTGTGGCAGATCGCGCCGTTCCTGGTGGGCGCGGCGATCCTGCTCGCCGCGATCTCCTCGCTCGTCACCCTCAGCCGCTACACGAAGGTCTGACCGATG
>DAMBCY010000097.1:0-11608 GCA_032056255.1 Cellulomonas sp.
CGCTGGTCGAGCTGGCGGACCGGGCGCGGCGCGAGGGGCTGCTGGCCCTGGAGGACGCGGCCAAGGACATCGACGACCCGTTCCTGCGGGGCGGGCTGCAGGCCGCGATCGACGGCACGGACCCCGACGACCTCCGGATGATCCTCGAGGACAAGATCGCGACCAAGCGCAGCCGCGAGCGCGTCTGGTCCAAGTACTTCCAGGACATGGGGGGCTACGCCCCGACGATCGGCATCATCGGCACGGTCATCTCCCTGGTGCACGTGCTGGAGAACCTGTCCGACCCGGCGTCGCTCGGTCACTCGATCGCGGCGGCGTTCGTCGCGACCCTCTGGGGCATCCTGTCCGCGAACGCCGTCTGGCTGCCGCTCGGCGCCCGGATCAAGCGGTTCTCCGACCTGGAGTGCGCGCAGATGGAGGTCACGCTCGAGGGGCTCCTCGCGGTGCAGGCCGGTGCGAACCCGCGCCTGGTCGGCGAGCGGCTGCGCAGCCTGCTGCCCGACGCGGCCGCCGAGAAGGAAGCGGCGTGAGCTCCGGCCACGGCCGGGGGCGCGGCCGCCGCGGCGGGGGGCACGAGGAGGAGCACGTCAACCACGAGCGCTGGCTCGTCTCCTACTCCGACATGATCACGGTCCTCATGGCGCTGTTCATCGTGCTGTTCGCGATCAGCCAGGTGGACCAGCAGAAGTACGTGCAGCTGCGGGCCTCGCTGGCCGCGGGCTTCGGCGACGGCTCGGTGAACCAGTCGGTGCTCGACGGCTCGGACGGCACGATGGACGGCCTGACGGCCAGCGCCGAGGAGCAGCCCGACTCGGGCACGGCCGGCATCGTGGACGCCGACGAGGGGCTGGGACTCCAGGCGGCGAACCCGGCGCCGGAGGCCGGCAAGGACACCACGCAGGTGGACTCCGCGACGCTCGCGGCCGCGCAGGCCGAGGCGGCCCACCTCGAGGAGGTGCGCCGGCACATCATGGACGCGCTCGGGTCGGCCGGCCTGCAGGACGCGGTGCGGTTCCGGGTGGACGAGCGCGGCCTCGTGCTCGGCCTGGTCGCGGACGACGTGTTCTTCGCGCAGGGGTCGGCGCAGCTGACGGCCACCGCGATGCAGGTGCTCGACCTGGCGGCGCCCACCCTCGTCGGGCTGAAGGAGCAGATCTCGATCGAGGGCCACGCCAACACGGTGCCGATCTCCGGGCGGTACGCGACCAACTGGGAGCTGTCGTCCGACCGGGCCACCCAGGTGCTGCGGCACCTGGTCGAGTCCGACGGCATGCCGGGTGACCGCATCCAGGCGGTCGGCTACGGCGACACCCGGCCCCTCGTGCAGGGGACGGACGACGCGGCGATGACCGCCAACCGACGGGTCGACATGGTGATCCTCAGCGTGGCGCCGGAGGCGGTGCGCGCGCTCCTGCCGGCGGTCTCGGCGGGGGACTCGACAGGTGCGACAGGGACAGGAGGGTAGGGGCGATGCCCATCGAGCAGCGGGTGATCGGCGGCGGTCAGAAGATCGGCGCCAAGGGTGCGATCGGTGCCAAGGAGCCCCCGGCCCCCGAGCCGGCACCGGCGACGACGAGCAGGAAGCGCCTGGTCGTCGTCGTCCTCGTGGTGGTGCTGGTCCTCGGCGGTGCCGCGGCGTACTACTTCCTGGGGGTGCGGGGCGGCGCGGCGGAGCCCGCGGCCGAGCCCGAGCCGGTGGCCGGCGCGGTCGTGGCGGTCGAGCCGATCAGCATGAACCTGGCCGACGGGCACTACCTGCGCCTCGGGTTCGAGCTCCAGCTGACCGAGGAGGCCGGTGAGGAGACCCCCGACACCGGCAAGGCGGTGGACGCGGCGATCGCCCTGTTCTCCGGCCGCTCGGTGTCGGAGGTGAGCGACGCCGCGAAGCGGGAGGAGCTCAAGGCCGAGCTGCTGCACCAGATCGCCGAGCTCTACGAGGGGGAGGTGATGGACCTCTACCTGACGAACTACGTGACCCAGTAGAGGGTCCGCGCGGCGACGCGCGACCCTCCGGCCGGCCCCCTGCGCGCACGCCGCGCCCGGGCCGGCGGACCACGGCGCCACGGAGGGCGCCACATCGCTCCGCAGCACGCCGGCCCACGACGGGCCGAGGGCGGAGGCCGGGCCGGCAGCACGGCCGTTCGGTGCGAGGAGACCTCTCACATCACCCGTTCGTGCGCCGATGGGGGTGGGCGTGACGGTCCACACCACGGGTCAGGCCCCGGCGCGCTCGCGCCGGCGGACCCACGTGCCCGAGCCCTACGACTTCCGCCGCCCCATGACCATGGCGCGCGAGCACGCCCGGGTGCTCGAGATGGCCTTCGAGACGTTCGCGCGGCAGTGGGGCAACCAGCTGACCGCACGGCTGCGGGCCATGGCCCAGGTGACCCTCGACGGGGTGTCGCTGCAGTCCTACGACGAGTACGTCCGGACCCTGCCCGGCACCACCGCCATGATGCTGTGCACCATCGAGCAGACCCGGCAGACCGCGGTCGTGCAGGTGCCCGTCAGCGCCACGATGGTCTGGATCGACTTCCTGCTCGGCGGCCCCGGCACCGGCGACGCCCGCGAGGACCGCGAGCTCACCGAGATCGAGATGACCCTGCTGCGCGGGGTGATGGGCGCGACGCTCGGCGACCTCGGCTACGCCTTCGCCTCCCTGGCCCCGCTCGACGTGACGCTGCGCAGCGTCCAGTACAACCCGCAGTTCGTGCAGGCCGTCCCGGCCTCCGACGCGGTGCTGGTCGCCACGTTCCAGATGCGCGTCGGCGAGCGCGAGGACCTCGCGACGGTGATGTTCCCGGCCGAGCTGCTGCTGGCCGCCGTCCGGCAGACCGACGGCACGAGCAACCGCTCCGCCGAGGACCAGCGCGCCCACGAGATGGCCGCCGTCGACCTCGAGACCGCCGTCGAGGACGTCCCCGTCGAGGTCGCCGTCCGGTTCGCGCCGGTCGTGGTCCGCCCCCGCGACGTCGTCGACCTCACGGTCGGTGACGTCGTGCCCCTGTCCCACCCGTCGTCCCAGCCGCTCGACGTGGTGGTGGACGGCGTCGTGCTCGCGCGAGCCGCCGCGGGGAACAACGGTTCCCGCCTCGCCTGCATGGTCGTCACCGTCGAGGAGAAGCACTGATGAACGCCCCCACCGACACCACGGACGCCGCGGTCGCGCTCGCCGCGGCCGGTGCCGCCGCGCGGCTGCTGCCCGCCGTCGCCCCGCTCGTGCCCGCCCCGGCCCCCGCCGGGCAGCGCCCCGACCCGGGTGCGCTCGCCGTCGTCGCGTCCTTCGTCGGCCCGAACAGCGCCGACGTGGTGCTGGTCGCCGACGAGGCGGTCCGCGAGGCGCTCGCCGCCGGTGCCCCGGACGGCAGCCCGATCGACCTCGCCGCCGCGCTCCGGCCGGCGCTGGAGGCGGCGGTCGCCGAGCTCGGCGCCGGCGTCCTCGAGGCCGCGCGCACGGAGCCGGTCGCCACCGCGCTGCCCGCCGACGCGCACCTCGTGGCCCTCGCCACCGAGGCGGGCGTCCAGGCCTGGTTCGGTCTGCGGCTGCGCAGCGAGCCCACCGCGAAGGCGCCCGGCGTGCCCACGCAGCGCGCCAGCCTGAGCGTGCTCTACGACGTCGAGATGACCCTGACCGCCGAGCTCGGCCGCACCAGGCTGCCGGTGCGCCAGGTCCTCGAGCTCACCCCGGGCGCCGTGCTCGAGCTCGACCGCGCCGCCGGCAGCCCCGCCGACGTCATGGTGAACGGCCGCCTGATCGCCCGCGGCGAGGTCGTCGTCATCGACGAGGAGTTCGGCATCCGCATCACCGAGATCGTGCGCGGCGAGGACGGCACCGTCTGATGGAACCGGTGGTCCTGGGCCTGCGCGTCCTCCTGGCGCTGGCGTGCGTGATCGGGCTCATCTGGGTCCTCGCGCGCCGCGCCGGGTGGGGCAGGGGGCGTCGCCGTCCCGCCGGCCCGGCCGTCGAGGTCATCGGCCGGCACGCGTTCGGCCGGCACGCCGGCGTCGCCGTGGTCGCCGTGGGCGACCGCCGGCTGCTGCTCGGGTACGGGGAGCAGAACGTCACGATGCTCACGGAGCTGGACCCCGCCGACCCGGCCGAGGCCGCCGCGCTCGCGGCCGAGCAGGCCGACGCGCCGGCGCCGCTCACGCTCGGGTCGCTGGCCGCCGCGGTGCTGCCGCGGCAGCGCGGCGCGCGGCCGGCCGCCGCCCCGGTCGCGTCGTCCCGCGCCGTCGCGTTCGAGGACGCGCTCGCCGGGGCCCGCGCCGCGAGCGCCGGCGTGCCGCTCCGGGAGACGGGAACCCCCACCTCGCCCGGTGCGGTCGCGACCACCACGACCACCGCCACCACCGCGACCACCGCCACCGCCGCTGCCGCGGCGTCCGCCGCCGCGGCGCTCGCGGCCGCCGCGGCGATCCCGGTCAGCCCGGCGTCCCCCGCGACCGGCGACGTCCCCGGGCTCGTGGGCCTCGAGGTCGCCGACGTCGACACGGCCGGCCTCGCGGGCCTCGACCGCCTCGCCCACCCCGACCGGGCGGCCGGCGCGCCCGCCGACGTCCGCCCGGGCGCGCTGCACGGCTCCGTGCTCGCGCCGTCCACCTGGAAGCAGGCCGTCGCGGCGCTGCGGGAGCGGACGGTGCGCCGGTGAGCGCCGAGGTGCAGCTCCTCGACCCCGCGGTCGTCGAGGCCCACCGCCCGCCCGGCACCGCCCGCCGCTGGCCCTACCTCCTGGTGGCCGTGCTGGTGCTGGTGCTCGGCATCGTCGTGCTCGGCTCGGGCGCCGCGCACGCCGCGCCGGTCCCGCCCACGGACCCGGCCGCCCCGGCCGACCCGACCACCGGCGAGGTCTCCGTCGCGATCAACGGCGTGAACGGCACGCCCAGCAGCTCGATCGTCGTGCTGATCGGCATCACGCTGCTGTCGGTCGCGCCGTCGCTGCTGCTGATGATGACCGGCTTCACCAAGATCTTCGTGGTGCTGTCGCTGACCCGGAACGCGCTCGGCCTGACGACCGTGCCGCCGAACCAGGTCATCGCGGGCCTCGCGCTGTTCCTCAGCCTGTTCGTCATGGCGCCGGTGCTGTCCGACGTGAACACCGAGGCCGTCCAGCCCTACCTCGACGGCAGCATGGACTTCACCACGGCGCTCGACGCCGGCTCCGCGCCGCTGCGCGAGTACATGCTCGGCCACACCCGCGAGGCGGACCTGGCGCTGATCACCCGGGCGGCCGACCAGCCGAACCCCGAGGACACCTCCTCGGTCCCGATGCTCACGCTGATCCCCGCGTTCATGCTCTCGGAGCTGCGCTCGGCGTTCATCATCGGGTTCGTCATCTTCATCCCGTTCCTGGTCATCGACCTGGTCGTGTCCTCGGTGCTGATGAGCATGGGCATGATGATGCTGCCGCCGGTCATGGTCTCCCTGCCGTTCAAGCTGCTGCTGTTCGTGCTGGTCGACGGCTGGGGCCTCATCGTCACGGCGCTCGTCGGCGCCGCGTCGGCGGGTGGTGGCTGATGGACACCGCCGCGATCCTCGACATCGGCCTCGACGCGATGATCATCGCCGCGAAGCTCGCCGCCCCGGTGCTCATCACCGCGCTGGTCGTCGGGTTCTCCGTCTCCCTGGTGCAGTCGGTCACGCAGATCCAGGAGGTGACGCTGTCGTTCGTGCCGAAGGCCATCGCCGCCGCCGTGGCGCTGCTGGTCTGCGGGCACTGGATGATCGCCGAGATGGTGTCGTTCACGCAGGAGCTGTTCGACCGCATCCCGTCGTTGCTCGGGGGCTGACGGACCGTGGACGTGACCCTCCCGATGGACCAGGTGCAGACCGCGATGCTCGCGGGCGTGCGGTTCGTGGCGTTCTTCCTGATCGCCCCGCCGTTCGCGCACCGCGGCATCCCCGGCGCCGTGAAGGCGATGCTGTCGGTCGGCCTGGCGCTCGCCGTCCTGCCGCGCCTGGAGCTCACGTCCACCACCTCCACCGGCGGGTTCGTCGGGGCGCTCGTGCTCGAGGCCGTCGTGGGCGCCGCCCTCGGCTTCCTCGTGTTCCTGGTGTTCTCGGCCGTGCAGGCCGCGGGCAACCTCATCGACCTGTTCGGCGGCTTCCAGCTGGCGCAGGCGTTCGACCCGCAGAACCAGACGTCGGGCGCCCAGTTCGCCCGGCTCTACAACTGGACCTGCCTGGTGCTGCTGTTCGTCTCGGGCGCCTACCAGATGCTGGTCGCCGGGCTGGCGCGGTCGTTCGACGCCGTGCCGGTGGGTGCGGGCCTCGACCTCGCGGCCATGGGGTCCGCGGTGACCTCGGGGCTGACGGACATGTTCGTCGCGTCCCTGCAGATCGCCGGCCCGCTGCTCGTCGTGCTGTTCCTCACCGACGTCGGCCTCGGCCTGCTGACCCGGGTGTCGCCCGCGCTGAACGCCTTCGCGATGGGCTTCCCGCTGAAGATCTTGATGACCCTGACGTTCGTCGGCTTCGCGTACCTGGCGCTGCCGGGCGTCGTCGGCGACCTCACGGACCGCGCGGTCGAGGCGATGCTGGGGACGGCCTCGTGAGCTCGCCCCACGGCATCCGTCGCTGCGCGCCCGATGCCGCGAGGACCCCGAGATGAGCGGCGGCGGGGACGCGGGGGAGAAGTCCGAGAAGGCCACAGCCCAGCGGATGAAGGAGGTCCACCGGGACGGGAAGCTGTCCCGGTCCCAGGACCTCACCGCCTGGATCGGCCTGGCCGCCGCCGCGGTCATGCTGCCCGGCACGGCGGGGCGGGCGTCCGACGCCGCGCACGAGCAGGTCGCGGCCGTGCGCGAGGCCATCGCCGCACCCGACGCCGGCACCGTGGTCTCCCTGCTGGGCGACGGGCTGTGGTCCGTGGTCGGCACGCTCGGCCCGATGTTCGCCGTCGTGGTGTTCGTCGTCGTCGCCGTGGCGGCCGCCCAGGGCGGCGTGCACGTGAAGAAGCTCAAGCCGCAGGTCAAGCAGTTCAACCCGGTGTCCGGGGTCAAGCGGCTGCTCGGCGCGCACGCCTGGTGGGAGGGCGCGAAGACGCTGCTCAAGACGGCGGTGGTGGCGCTCGTGCTGTACACGGCGGTGCAGGCGCTCGTCCCGCAGCTCATGGGCACCGGGCGCGTCCCGCTCGGGCACCTGCTCGGCACCGCCGGCTCCGGCGTGAAGCAGCTGATCATCTGGGGCGTGGGGGCGGGGGTGCTGCTCGCCGTCATCGACATGGTGGTGGTCGTGCGGCGCAACCGGAAGCAGACCCGCATGTCGCGCCAGGAGATCAAGGAGGAGCACAAGCGCTCCGAGGGCGACCCGCACGTCAAGGGGCAGCGCCGGTCCCGGCAGATGGCGATGAGCCGGAACCGGATGATGGCCGCCGTCGCCGACGCGGACGTCGTGGTCGTCAACCCGACGCACGTCGCCGTGGCCCTGCGGTACGTGCCGGGCACCGGCGCCCCGCGCCTGGTCGCCAAGGGGGCGGGCGCGGTCGCCGCCCGGATCCGCGAGCAGGCCACCGAGCACCGGGTGCCGATGGTCGAGGACATCCCGCTCGCGCGGGCGCTGCACGCGGCGTGCGCGATCGACCAGGAGATCCCCGCCTACCTGTTCACCGCCGTCGCCTCCGTGCTGGCGTTCGTCATGCAGCTCAAGCGGCGCGGCGCCGCGCTGGGCAGGCACACGATGCCCGGCGGGTCGGCCGCCCCCGAGGACGTGCCGACCACCGTGGTCGCCGCCCGGCGCAAGGCCCGGGCCGAGCGGTCCGGGGCGGGGGTCGCATGAGACCCGCCGGCCCGCCCGCCCCGACCCTCCCCGTCCCCCCGCAGTCCCGAGAGGACCTCCGATGAAGAACCGGCAGATCTCGCAGCTCGCCGTCCCGGTGGGCGTGGTCGGCATCGTGCTGCTGCTGGTCGTGCCGCTGCCCGCGGCGCTGCTGGACATCCTGATCGCGGTGAACATCACCGCGTCGCTCGTCATCCTGCTGACCAGCATGTACGTGCAGCGGCCCCTGGACTTCAGCGTGTTCCCGTCGCTGATCCTCGTGTTCACGCTGTTCCGGCTGGGGCTGAACGTCGCGTCCACCCGGCTGGTGCTGCGCGACGGCTACGCCGGTGCGGTGATCGACGCGTTCGGGCACTTCGTGGTCGGCGGGTCGCTGGTCATCGGCCTGGTGATCTTCCTGATCCTGGTCGTCATCCAGTTCGTGGTCATCACCAACGGCGCCGGGCGCGTGGCCGAGGTCGGTGCGCGGTTCACCCTCGACGCGATGCCCGGCAAGCAGATGGCCATCGACGCCGACCTGAACTCCGGCCTGATCGACGAGGACACGGCCCGCAGGCGCCGCGCGGACGTGGCGGCCGAGGCCGACTTCTACGGCGCGATGGACGGTGGCTCGAAGTTCGTCAAGGGCGATGCGATCGCCGGCATCGTCATCACGCTGATCAACCTCATCGGTGGCTTCGTCATCGGCATGATGCAGATGGGCCTGTCCGTCACCGAGGCGCTCGAGCGGTTCAGCCTGCTGACCATCGGCGACGGACTCGTCACCCAGATCCCCGCGCTGCTGCTCTCCGTCTCCACCGGCATCGTCGTCACCCGCGCCACCGCCGAGGGCGACATGGGCACCGCGGCGTCCAAGCAGCTCGGCCAGTCCCGCCAGGCGCTGCTGATCGCCGGCTGCGGCGCCCTCGCGCTCGCGCTGCTGCCCGGCATGCCGAAGCTGCCGTTCGTCCTGGTCGGTGCGACGCTGATCGTCGTCGCGCAGCGGCTCAAGGCCACCCAGGCCAAGGAGTCCGCGGCGGCCGAGGCCGCGGCCCAGTCCACCGCCGTCGCCGCACCTACCCAGAGCGACACCCCCGAGGCGCTCATCGAGCAGATGCGGGTGCACACCCTGGAGATCCTGCTCGCGCCCGACCTGGTCGACATGGTCGGCAACGGCCCCGACCAGGACCTGCTGCACCGGGTGCGCGGCCTGCGCCGCAAGATCGCGATGGAGCTCGGCATCGTCGTCCCGCCCGTGCGGACCCGCGACTCCGTCGACCTGCCCCGGTCCACCTACGTGGTGCGGATCGCGGGCGTCGAGGTCGGCCGCGGCGAGGTGCCGCCCGGGCGCATCCTGGCGCTCGGCGACGACCTCGCCGCCCTGCCCGGCCACTCCGTGGTCGAGCCGGTGTTCGGCCTGCCCGGCAAGTGGGTCGCGGCCGAGCTGCGGCACGCCGCCGAGATGGCCGGCGCCACCGTCGTCGACCGGGTCTCCGTGCTCATCACGCACCTCGGGTCGATCATCGCCAAGAACGCCCCGCGCCTGCTCGGCCGCGAGGACGTGCGGGTGCTGACCGAGGGCGTCAAGCAGGTCAACCCGTCCGTCGTCGAGGAGCTCGTGCCCGGGCTGCTGTCGCTCGGCGAGGTGCAGCGGGTCCTGCAGGGGCTGCTCGCCGAGGAGGTGCCGATCCGCGACCTGTCACGCATCTACGAGGCGCTGACCCTGCGCGCGAAGGTCGGCACCGACCCCGAGGGCCTGGTCGAGGCCGCGCGCGGCGCGCTCGGCCCGGCGCTGGCCAGCCAGTACGTGCAGGACGGCGTGCTGCGCGTGCTCACGCTCGACCCGGTGTTCGAGCAGTCGCTCGTCGAGGCGCTGCGGCCCACCGACTCCGGCACCCAGGTCGTCACCGACCCGAACCGCCTGGAGGCGATGCTCGAGCGGCTGCGCGTCGCGGTCGCGGAGGCCGAGGCCACCGGGCGGTCCGTGGTGCTCGTGTGCGCGCCCGCCCTGCGGCCCGCGCTGCGCAAGGTCGTCGTCCTCGGCCTCGACCGGCTGCCCGTCCTGTCCTACGCGGAGGTCACCGGCGCGGGCACCCGCATCGAGACCGTCGGGGTGGTGAGCGGTGCCCACGCGATTGCTGCTTGAAGGGGCCGACCTCGCCGAGCTCATGGTGCACGTGCGCGCCGAGTTCGGGCCGGCCGCGCGCATCGTGCGGGCCGAGCGGGTGCGCAGCGGCGGGATCGCCGGGTTCTTCGCGCGCGAGCGGTACGAGCTGACCATCGACGTGCCCGACGCCCCGGCCGGCACCGCCCCGACGCTGCTGCAGCGGCGCGGCGGCGTGGTCACCGCGTCCGGCGGCGGGATCGACGCGCTGCTCGCCGCGGCCGACGCCGGGGACGCCGGTCTCGGACCGGGCGACGCGCTGGCGCCGGCCCCCGCCGCCACCGTCGCCGGCGACCCGGTCCCGCCGGGGCCGCGGGTGTCGACCGGCCAGGAGTCGTTCGCGTCGGTGCTGGAGCAGATGCGCGCCATGACGGGCGGCGTCGCGCCGGAGCACCACCTGGAGGTCGCGGCGCCGGTCGCACCCGCTCCCGCGCCCGCTCCCGCGGCGGTGCGGGCGTTCGAGCCCCTGACCCCGGCCGTCGTCCCCGGTGCGCCCGCGCGCGGCGTGCCGGCGCCCGCGCCCGCGCCCGGCGACCTGGCGTCCGCGGTCCCCGAGCCCGCCGGCCCGGGCGTGCCGCGCGCCGCCCTGCTGGACCTCGGCGTCCCCGCCGCGCTGCTGGGCGACGGCGGTCCCGTCGAGCTCGCCCGGCTGCTCGCCGCCGTGCCGGCCGCACCGCCCGTGCCCCGCGACCCCGGCACGGTGCTCGTCGTCGTCGGCCCGCCCGAGGACGCCGTGCGGGTCGCCGAGCTGCTCACCCTGCGCGCCGGCTCCGGGACGCCCGTGCCGGCCGGTGACTGCGAGGCCGGCGCCGGTGCCCGCCGCCTCACGACCCCCGCCGCCGCGCGGCGCTGGCGCAGCGAGCGGCCCGGCACCGACGGCGTGACCGTCGTGGCCCTCGGTGTCCGGGCCGGGCGCCCCCGCGAGGACGCCGCCGCCGAGCTGCTCGCGGCGCTCGCGCCCGACCAGGCCTGGGGCGTCGTCGACGCGCGCAGCAAGACCCGCGACTGCAGCCGCTGGATCGCCGCCGTCGGGGCCCGCCGCCCGCTGGACGCGCTGGCCGTCGCGGGCCTGTTCGACACCAGCGAGCCCGGCACCGTCCTCGGCCTCGGCGTCCCGGTCGCGTGGATCGACGGCGTGCCGGCGTCCCGCGTCGCCTGGGCCGCCGCGCTCGGCGAGCACCTCCCCGAGGGCACCCCCTGGGGCTGACCCCTGCGCGAGCTCCCGCGCACTGACCTCCCGCACTGACCTCCCTCGCACGACCTTGCAGCAGATGGGTGTTTCACGGGCTCGAAACACCCACCTGCTGCAAGGTCGTCGGGAATGCGGGGCGGTCCGGGGGCGGACGGGATCGGATGGTCTCGTGGGCGTCGCGCGGCACGGGGGTCCGCACGGCAGCACGGCACCGAGTCCTCCACAGGCGGCGGGAGGGTGCTGTCGTCCCCAGGGGCCGCCCGCCCGACCCTCGGGACGGGGCTGCCGCGCGGCAGCATCCACCGGGTGCCTCGACCGCCCGCCGACCTGCCTGCTGCCCTCGCGCGCGGACCGTTCACCGTCGGTGCGGGTGCGGCCGCCGGGCTGACGCCCTCCCAGCTGCACCGCGCCTCGCTCCGGGTGCCGACGCGTGGCGTGCGCGCGAGCGGGCAGGCTCCGCAGCCGGGCGACGTCGTCACGCGGTGCCGGGAGATCGCTC
>DAMBCY010000098.1:0-11589 GCA_032056255.1 Cellulomonas sp.
CCGCGCCCACGGCCTCGTCACCGGTGAGCACGACGGCGGCGTCGCCCAGCACGTCCCCCCAGCGCGCGGCCGCCACGGCCGGGTCGGCGCCGGGCTCGAGGTGCACGTGCAGGGCGCGCGGCTCGCCCGCGACCAGCGCGACGTCGGCCGCGAGCGCCGGCGTCGTCGCGACGTCCCAGCGCCGCGCCAGGTCCACGTCGACCATGCCGTGGTCGGCGGTCACGAGGAGCGACACCCCCCGCGGCAGGGAGCGGACCAGGCGCCGCAGCTCGCCGTCCAGCTCGCCGAGCTGGTCGCCCCACTGCCAGGACCCGACGCCCTGGTGGTGCCCGGTCTTGTCGACGTCGCCCCAGTAGAGGTAGACGAGCCCGGGCTCCCGCAGGAGCTGCAGGGCGGCGTCCACCCGCGCACCGAGCTTCTCGGCGGCCCGGTAGCCGCCGCCGCGCAGGGCCGCCTCGGTGAGGCCGGAGCCCATGAACTTCGTCGGGCCGACGGTGGTCACGGTGACGCCGTGCGCGACGAGGTGCTCGAAGACGGTCCGCTCGCGCTGCCAGTCGCGCGCGGGCCCGAGACCGTCCCACGACACCATGTTCGCCAGCCGGCCGTCCTTCGGGTTGCGCACGGTGTAGCCGACCAGCCCGGTGCGCCCCGGTCCGGTCCCGGTGCCGAACGACCCGAGCGACGCCGCGGTGGTCGACGGGTAGCCGGCCGACAGCGGGGCGGCGCCGTCGAGCAGGGAGCGCAGGAACGGGGCGTGCCCGGCGCGCTCGACGAGGTTCTCGAACCCGAGCCCGTCGACGAGCACGACGCACACCCGGTGCGCGGCCGGCAGCCCCAGCCGGGCGCGGCGCGCGGGCCCGCCGGGCACGGGCGCACCGAGGGCGTCGGCGACCGCGGGCAGCAGACCCGACAGGGACGGGCCGTCGTAGTCGGGCAGGACCAGCCCGGCGTCCGCGAGCCTGCCCGGCACCGTGGACGGCGTGGCAGCGGTCGCCATCGTCAGCGCGCGCTCGCGGCGGACAGCCGCCGGGCGAAGGCCACGGCGTCCCGGACGGCACCGGCGCCCTCCGCGACCGCGCTGACCCGCACCACGACGTCGTCGGGCGTGAGCGTGCCGGTCAGGCCGTGGTCGGCCTCGCAGTGCGGGTCGCCGCACTGCGCGGGCTCGAGGTCCACCCGGGAGACGGCGCCCCAGCCGATGGCGAGGGTGAGCTCGGTCGCGGCGTCGCCGGGCCGGTGCTGCTCCGGTGAGCCGAGCACGTGGGTGAGGGCGACGGACCGCAGCTCGGACAGCGGCACGGCCTCGGTGGTCGCGGCGGCGCTGGCCGACGGGTGCTCGGAGTCGGCCGGGTGGTCGTCGACGTGCGCGACCACGAGCCGGGTGGGCGTCAGCGCGAGGACGGTGACGTGCCGGCGGACCTCGGAGGCGTCGAAGGTGGTCTCCGGGTGCACGAGGTGCGCCTCGACCGGCTCGTCCGCCAGGGCGACGTCGAGGACGTCGGCCACCAGGTCGGGGTAGTACCCGGCGCGGTGCAGGTCACGGAGGAGGTCGGTGGAGGGAGCAGGCACCCGGACATCCTCCCACCCGGGGGCCCGGCGCGTCACCCCTCCCGGGCACGAGCCCGTCGGCGGGCGCCCGCCTCAGCCCGGCAGCGCCCGGCGCGGCCCGTCGGCGCGGGCGGAGGCGCCGACCCGTGCGGTCGCCCCCAGCACGTACGCGCCCTGCTCGGCGACGACCACCGGGTTGAGCTCCAGCGCCAGCAGCTCGGGCAGGTCGTCGGCGAGCACCGAGACCCGGGCGAGCACGTCCTCGAGCGCGGCGACGTCCAGCGGCGGCATCCCCCGGTACCCGAACAGCCGGGGCGCGGACCGCGGCGCGCGCACGACGTCGGCGACGTCGACGTCGGTCAGCGGCGTGACCGCGTACGCGAAGTCGCCGAGCAGGTCCGTGGTGTCCCCGCCGAGCCCGAACCCGAGCAGGGGGCCGAACAGCGGGTCCTCGGACGACCGCACGACGGTGGCGACGCCGTGCGGCGCCATGGCCTGCACCTCGAGCGGCGCCCGGCCCGGGGCGGGGGCGTGCCCGGCGGCGAGGGCGAGGACCTGGGCGACGTCGGCGCGCAGCTCGGCGGCGTCGTGCACGTCGAGCCGGACGCCGCCGAGGTCGGCGCGGTGCCGCAGGGCCGGGACGGTCGACTTCAGCGCCACGGGCCAGCCGAGCCGCTGCGCCGCGGCGACGGCCTCGTCCGCGTCGTGGACCGGCAGGGACGGGACGACCTCGACGCCGGCGAGGGCCAGGAGCTCGGCGGCGCGCCCGGGACCGAGCTCGAGCGTCGCGGGCCGGCCGGCCTCGTCCAGCCAGGAGGCGACGAGGCGCCGCGCGGTGCGGGAGTGCACGCCCTCGGGGTGCACGAGGGTGCCGCGGTCGGCGGCGCGCCAGGTGGCGTACCGGACGGCCTGCCCGAGGGCGAGCACCGCGTCCTCCGGGGTGGTGTACGCCGGGACGGTGCGCAGCGCGCCGTCGGCGTCGGCGGCCGTGAGCTGCGGGGTGGCGCCGTGCAGGCCGAGCAGGCAGGCGACCGACGTGCGGCCCGACCCGGCGGCCGACCGCGCGAGCGCCCGGGCCACGCGCTCGTCCCGCGGCCCCGCGGTCGGGACGTGCACGGTCACGACGACGTCCACCCCGGGGTCGGCGTACACCTCCGCGAAGCACCGCTCGACCCGATCGTCGTCGGCGTCCTCCGCGACGATGGTCGCCGGCCCGGCCACCTCGAGCCCGGCCGCGTCGATGGCCTCGCTCACCAGCGCGGCCATCGACGGGGACGACGCGACCACGGCGGCGCGCCGTCCGGGCGGCAGCGGCTGCAGCGCGAACAGCTGCGCGGCCTCGAGCATCTGGTGGGTGTTGTCCACCAGCACCACGCCCGAGCGGCGCATGACCTCCTCGATCGTGCGCCGCGAGGCCAGCGTCGGTCGCACGGCGTGCCCGGGCGGGACCACGTGGCCCGAGCGGCCCGCGGTGACGACGACCACGGGCTTGACCCGCGCGAGCCGGCGCGCGACCCGGGAGAACTTGCGGGGGTTGCCGATCGACTCCAGGTACAGCGCCACGACGTCGGTGGTGTCGTCGTCCTGCCAGAACTGCATGAGGTCGTTGCCGGAGACGTCGGCGCGGTTGCCCGCGGACACCAGGTGGGCGATCCCGAGGTGCCGCCGGCGCACGGAGCCGAGCACGGACACCGCGGTGGGCGCGGACTGGCAGAACAGCCCGATCCGGCCCGGGGGCGGCGGGTCCTCGGTCAGCGAGGCGTTGAGCAGACCGCCGGCGACGTGCGCGAGCAGGCCGTACGAGACGGGCCCGACGACGCGCATCCCGGCGGCGTGCGCGGTCCGCAGCAGCGCACGCTGCAGCGCCAGGCCGGTCGCGCCGGTCTCGGCGAACCCGTCGGCGAGCACCACGACGCCGCGCACCCCGAGCCGGCCGAGCGCCCGCACCGCGACGACGGCCTCGGCGGCCGGCAGGGCGAGCACGGCGAGGTCGACGGGCCCGGGGACGTCGGCGAGGTCCGCCCAGCACCGGACGTGCTCCGCGGCCGGGGGCCCCGGGTGCGCGGGGAGCCCCACGACGTGCACCGTCACCGGCTCGTCGCGCTCGGGGTCCCCCGCGGGCTCGACGACCGCACCGGTCCGGTGCTCCGGCTCGTGCGGCCCGTGCACCGCGCCCGCGGCCAGGCCGGCCAGCACCCGGGTCGCGAGCAGGTCCGGCCAGGACCCCGGCACGGTCGCGGGCGACGCGAGCAGCAGCACGCTGCGGGCGGACAGCAGGCCCTGCACGCTGCGGGACTCGGCGGTGTGCTCCCGGGCCAGCATCACGGCGAGCGAGCGGTCCGTCGGGTCGATGTCGAAGGTCACGGTCACCACCCCGTCCTCCAGGCGCTGGCGGGGCGAGTACCCGGCCTCGCGGAACACCGCGATCATCCGCCCGTTCTGGGGCAGCACGTCGGCCGTGAACCGGCGGACCCCGCGCTCGCGCGCGGCCGCGGCCAGGTGCTCCAGCAGCACCGACCCCAGCCCGCGGCCGTGGTGGGCGTCCGCGATGTTGAACGCCACCTCGGCCTCGTCGGGCGCCACGCGGTCGTAGCGCGCCACGCCGATGATCGCGTCGTCCTGCGTCACCGCGACCAGCGCGACCCGGTCCCGGTGGTCGACGCGGGTGAACCGGGCGAGGTCGCGGTCGGGCAGGCGCTCGAGCGGGGCGAAGAACCGCAGGAAGGTCGACGTCTCGGACTGCCCGACGTGGAACGCCTGCAGGGCGTCGGCGTCCCCGGGGCGGATCGGGCGCACGTGCGTGGTGCTGCCGTCGCGCAGGACGACGTCCGCCTCCCAGTGCCGCGGGTAGCCGCCGGGCGCGTCGCTGCGCTCGTCCCCGCTGACCTCGGCCATACCCGCGAGCCTAACCGGCGACCCGCCGCGCGTCGTGGTCGTCGCCACGGGCCGCGGGCGGCGACAATGGCACGTCACCCACCGCCGAGCCCGGGAGCCTCCTTCGCATGGCGCGCCGCAGCAGCACCCCCGACGTCCCGCCCGAGGACGTCGTCGAGCGCATCGTCGACATCGACGTCGCGACCGAGATGGAGGGCTCGTTCCTCGAGTACGCGTACTCCGTCATCTACTCGCGCGCCCTGCCCGACGCCCGCGACGGGCTCAAGCCCGTGCAGCGCCGCATCCTCTACCAGATGCACGACATGGGCCTGCGCCCGGACCGCGCGCACGTGAAGTCCGCGCGCGTCGTCGGCGAGGTGATGGGCAAGCTGCACCCGCACGGCGACACCGCGATCTACGACGCGATGGTCCGCATGGCCCAGCCGTTCTCGCTGCGCCTGCCGCTGGTCGACGGGCACGGGAACTTCGGGTCGCTCGACGACGGGCCCGCCGCCCCCCGGTACACCGAGGCCCGGATGGCGCCCGCCGCGCTGGCGATGACCGCCGGCCTGGACGAGGACGTCGTCGACTTCGTCCCGAACTACGACAACAAGCTGACCCAGCCCGGCGTGCTGCCCGCGGCGATCCCGAACCTGCTGGTCAACGGCGCGTCCGGCATCGCGGTCGGCATGGCCACGAACATGGCCCCGCACAACCTGGTCGAGGTCGTCGCCGCGGCCCGGCACCTCGTGCTGCACCCCGGGGCCACCCTGGACGAGCTCATGCGGTTCGTCCCCGGGCCGGACCTGCCGTCCGGCGGCAAGATCATCGGCCTGGACGGCGTGCGCGACGCGTACCGCACGGGTCGCGGGGCGTTCCGGACCCGGGCGACGGCGCGGATCGAGAACGTCACGGCGCGCCGCAAGGGCATCGTCATCACCGAGCTGCCCTACACGGTCGGGCCGGAGAAGGTCATCGAGAAGATCAAGGAGGGCGTGCAGTCCAAGAAGCTGTCCGGCATCGCGGACGCCCTCGACCTCACCGACCGCCAGCACGGCCTGCGCCTGATCATCGAGGTCAAGACCGGCTTCGACCCCGACGCGGTGCTCGAGCAGCTGTACCGCCACACCCCGCTCGAGGACTCGTTCTCGATCAACAACGTCGCGCTCGTCGAGGGTCAGCCCCGCACGCTCGGGCTGCGCGAGCTGCTGCAGGTGTGGGTGGACCACCGCATCGACGTCGTGCGCCGCCGCAGCCGGTTCCGGCTCGCGAAGCGCCAGGAGCGGCTGCACCTGGTCGAGGGCCTGCTCGTCGCGATCCTCGACATCGACGAGGTCATCCAGGTCATCCGGTCCTCGGACGACGCCGAGGTCGCCCGCACCCGGCTGCGCCAGGTGTTCGACCTGTCGGAGCCGCAGGCCGAGTACATCCTCGAGCTGCGCCTGCGCCGGCTGACGAAGTTCTCCCGGGTCGAGCTGGAGAAGGAGCGCGACGAGCTGGCCGAGCAGATCGCCGCCCTGCAGGCGGTCCTCGCGGACGAGGGGCTGCTCCGCGGCACCGTGTCCGACGAGATGGCCGAGGTCGCCGCCACCTACGGCACCCCGCGCCGCACGATCCTGCTCGAGTCCGCCGGCGGCTCCGTCACCGCCGCCGAGGGGGCGCCGGCGTCCCGCTCGGGCCGGTCCGCCGCGCCCGCGCTGACCCTGGAGATCCCGGACTCGCCCTGCTACGCGCTGCTGTCCGCGACGGGCCTGGTCGCCCGCACCGGGAGCACCGACGTCCCGCTGCGGCCGGCCGCCGGGGCGCGGCGCGACCGGCACGACGTGCTGTCCGGCATCGTCACGACCAGCGTGCGCGGCGACGTGGGCGTCCTGACGTCCCGCGGGGTGGTCCGGCGCGTCCCGGTGCTCGACCTGCCCGCCCTGCCCCCCACCGACGGGGCACCGAGCCTGTCCGGCGGCCTGCCGCTGACCGAGCTGCTCGCGCTGGAGAAGGGCGAGCGGGTCGTCGGCCTCGTGTCGGTGGCCCCCGACGCGCCCACGCTGGCGCTCGGCACGGCGCAGGGCGTCGTCAAGCGCGTGATCCCCGGCGAGCCGCCCGCGAACCGGGACGCCTGGGAGGTCGTCGCGCTCAAGGACGGCGACGAGGTCGTGGGCGGCCTCGGCGTGCAGGACGACGACGAGCTCGTGCTCATCGCCTCCGACGCCGCGCTGCTGCACTTCCCGGCGTCCGCCGTCCGGCCGCAGGGGCGTCCTGCGGGCGGGATGGCGGGCATCAACCTCGCCGCAGGCCACCGGGTCGTGCACTTCGGCGCGCTGCCCGCCGGCGGCGCCGCGGCCGACGGCGAGGAGGGGCCGGTGGTGGTCACCGTCGCCGGGTCGTCCGACGCGCTGCCGGGCACGCAGGCCGGCACGGCGAAGGTCACGCCGTTCAGCCGCTTCCCCGGCAAGGGCCGCGCCACCGGCGGTGTCCGGGCGCACCGGTTCCTCAAGGGCGAGGACGCGCTGATCCTCGCCTGGGCCGGCGCCTCGCCCGCGCGGGCCACGGGCTCGGCGGGCCAGCCGGTCGAGCTGCCGGCGCCGGACGACCGGCGCGACGGGTCGGGCGTACCGCTGGCCGTGCCGCCGATCGCGATCGGCTGACGGGGCCCGCGCACCGACGTGCGGGTCCTCGGCCGGGGCGCCGGGGACGGCGGGTCACCGGGGGTGTCGGGCCGGCCGGGCTACCGTCCGCCGCCCGCCTCGGCGATCCGGCCGCGCACCAGCCCCGCGATCCCGACGAGCGCCCGCACCTGGGCGTCGTCGAGCGGGGCGAGCAGCAGGTCGCGCACCAGCGTGCGACGGGTCTGCTGCGCCGCGACCGCGGCGGCGACCCCCGCCCCGGTCAGGGCGACGACGGTGCCGCGGGCGTCCTGGCGGTCCCGGCTCCGGGTCACGAGCCCGCGCAGCTCCATGCGGCGCAGCTGGTGCGAGACCCGGCTGTCCTGCCACTCCGCGGCCGCGGCCAGGTCCTTCGCCCGCAGCCCCGGCTCACCGGCGGCGAGCAGCGGCTCCAGCAGCTCCAGGTCCGCCACCGACACGCCCGCGTCCGCCCCCAGCCCGCGCTCCAGCGCGGTGAACATCTCCCGCGACATGCCCAGGTACGAGCGCCAGGTGGCGTCCTCGTCGGCCTGCCCCTGCCCGTCGTCCTGAGCCGGCGTCATCCGCACACCGTAGCGCCGCGTCAGAGCTCGATCGACACCAGCACCGAGCCGTGCGTGCGCTCGTACCCGAGGTCCGCGTAGAGCCCGTGCGCCCCCGACGGGTTGGCCGTGTCGACGTCCAGCTCCGCGTACTGCACGCCGTCCTCGCGGAACGACCGCATCGCCGCCGCCAGCAGCGCGACGGCGATCCCGCGCCCGCGCCACGCCCGGCGCACGCCGAGCAGCTCGGTGTAGCCCGACGAGTAGCCCGCGACCGCCCAGTCCTGCTCGTAACGGCCCGAGACCGTGTACCCGACGACCTCACCGGTCTCCTCGTCGACGGCGACGTGGCTCAACGCCGGGGCGAACATCGACCGGCCCACCCGCCAGGACTCGGGGGTGCGCGGTTCGCTGCCCCAGTGGTCCGCGAACGCCTCGTTGTGCGCGACCCGGACCGCGTCGTCGAGCTCGTCCGACCACGGGACGACCCGGACCCCGGGCGTCACCACGGGCTCGGGGAGCGGCTGCGCGAGATCGCGGCGCATGTCGGAGTAGTACCGCACCGGCGTGAACCCGGCGGCGCGGTACAGCGCGAGGCCCCCGGCGTTCCGCTCCGTCAGGAACGCCGCGACCCGGCCGGGCACGTCCTTGCCGGTTGCCGCCAGCAGCTGCCGGCCGCGCGCCTCGCCCCACGCGACCAGCGCGCGCCCGACGCCCCGGCCGCGGTACGCGGGGTCGACGCCGCCCGACAGGTGGGCGCGCACCGTCCGCACGTCCCCGGGCGGTGCCTCCGTGACCATCCAGGCGCGCGGGACGCCGTCGGCGTCGACACCGACCCGCGTGTCCGCCTGCGGGTCCTTCCAGTCGCCGTCGAACAGCTCGTCCACCTCGGACTCGCTCGTCCGGGTCGGCTCGGCGTCGGCCTCCTCGACCCGGGTGACCAGCGCCGCCAGCGCCGGCACGTCCGCACGGGACAGCGCCCGCCAGGTGAGCCCGGTGGCGGCCGCGTCAGGCTCGGGCAGCACGGCAGGCGCACCCGCCCGCTCGACGATCGGCGAGACATCGGAACCAGGAGCGGCAGCGCACATCCCCCGAGACTCCCCGACCACCCCCGCCCCTGTCACCCGGTGCCACCGGCGGGGCGAGGGAGGTACGCAGCACCCGAGGGAGTCCCCGCGCGAGGCCACCCTGGGCACGTCGGGGGCACCCTCGGCGTCCGGGGCGCGCCGGAGGCTCCCGTCAGGCGTCGATCTGCGAGGCGTCGAGCGTCGCTGCGCCGGCGACGATGAAGTCCTTGCGCGGCGCGACGTCGGAGCCCATCAGCAGCTCGAACGTCTCCTCGGCCCGGCGGACCATCGCGTCGGCGCTCTCCGCGGCCGGCAGGGTCACCCGGCGCAGGGTGCGGTGCCGCGGGTCCATGGTCGTCTCGGCCAGCTGGTCGGCGTCCATCTCCCCGAGGCCCTTGTAGCGCTGGATGTCCTCCTTGTAGCGCTTCCCGGCCCGGTCGAGCTTCTTCAGCGTCGCGGCGAGCTCCGCCTCCGAGTAGGTGTAGACGTACTCGTTCTTCCGGCTCCCCGCGCCGATCACCTCGATGCGGTGCAGCGGCGGTACCGCGGCGAACACGCGACCGGCCTCGACCAGCGGCCGCATGTAGCGGAAGAACAGCGTGAGCAGCAGCGTGCGGATGTGCGCCCCGTCGACGTCGGCGTCGGTCATCAGCACGACCTTGCCGTAGCGGCGCGCGTCCAGGTCGAACGTCCGGCCCGAGCCGGCGCCCAGCACCTGGATGATCGCCGCGCACTCGGCGTTGCGCAGCATGTCCGAGATCGACGCCTTCTGGACGTTGAGGATCTTCCCGCGGATCGGCAGCAGCGCCTGGAAGTCCGAGGACCGCGCGAGCTTGGCGGTGCCGAGCGCGCTGTCGCCCTCGACGATGAACAGCTCGGTGCGCTCCACGTCGTCGCTGCGGCAGTCCGCGAGCTTCGCCGGCAGCGACGAGGTCTCCAGCGCCGTCTTGCGGCGCGAGATCTCCTTCTGCTTGCGGGCCGAGACGCGGGCGCGCATCTCCCCCACGACCTTGTCGAGCAGGGCCGCGGACTGCGCCTTGTGCTCGCGCTTGGCCGAGGTCAGGATCGCGGCCAGCTCGGTGTCCACCACCTTCGCGACGATCCCGCGCACCGGCGCCGTCCCGAGGACCTCCTTGGTCTGGCCCTCGAACTGGGGCTCGGCGAGCCGGACGGTGATGACCGCGGTGAGACCGGCCAGGACGTCGTCCTTCTCGATCCGGTCGCCGCCGTCCTTCGCGGAGATCTTCAGCCGGCGGGCGTTGGCCTCGACCTGCTTGCGCAGCGTGCGCAGCAGCGCGGTCTCGAAGCCCGCCAGGTGCGAGCCGCCCTTCGGGGTCGCGATGATGTTGACGAACGTGCGGACCTCGGTGTCGTAGCCCGTGCCCCAGCGCAGCGCCACGTCGACCTCGCAGTCGCGCTGCACCTCCTGCGGCGTCATGTGCCCGCGGGAGTCGAGCACCGGCACCGTCTCGGAGAACGTGCCGGACCCGGTGAGCTTCCAGGTGTCCGTCACCGGCGCGTCGGGGGCGAGGAAGTCCGCGAAGTCGACCGTCCCGCCGTCGTGCCGGAACACCTCCTCGTGCGGGCCCTCCGCGCCGGGCGTGCCGGGCAGACCGCGCTCGTCGCGCACGGTCAGCGTCAGCCCCGGCACCAGGAAGCTGGTCTGCCGGGCGCGCGTCACGAGCTCGTCGTAGGAGAACACCGCAGACTTCGGGAAGACGTCGCGGTCCGCCCAGTACCGGATGCGGGTACCGGTGCGACCCCTGGGGGCCTTGCCGACGACGTCGAGCTGCGACCGGGCCACGAACGGCTCGAAGGGCGACTCGGGGCTCCGGCCCGCCGCGTCGTCGAACACGCCGGGCTCCCCGCGGTGGAAGGTCATGCGGTGCGTCTTGCCGCCGCGGTCCACCTCGACGTCCAGCCGCTCCGACAGCGCGTTCACGACCGACGCGCCGACGCCGTGCAGGCCCCCCGAGGCCCCGTACGAGCCTCCACCGAACTTGCCGCCCGCGTGCAGCTTGGTCAGCACGACCTCCACGCCGGTCAGGCCCGTCTTCGGTTCCAGGTCGACCGGGATGCCGCGGCCGTGCTCCCGCACCTCGACCGAGGAGTCGGCGTGCAGCACGACGTCGATCCGGTCGCCGTGACCGGCGAGGGCCTCGTCGACGGAGTTGTCGATGATCTCCCACAGGCAGTGCATGAGGCCCCGGGAGTCGGTGGACCCGATGTACATCCCCGGACGCTTGCGCACCGCCTCGAGACCCTCCAGGACGGAGAGGTGGCGGGCGGTGTAGCTGGACTCGGCAGAAGCGGTCGACACGAAGCGGGAGCCTAATCGGTCCGACCGTCAACGCTGCGGCACCATGCCGCAGCCGCCGTGTACCCGACGTGTTGCCGGTGTGTGAGCACCGGGTGACTTCTGCTTCGCCCGCAGCGAACCACCCCCTCTCGACGGGAAGGATCCGGCGCGCGGATGGTTGTATGACAACGTGACCGAGACGATCGAGACCACGAACCCGCTGACCGCAGTCGACCGCTGCGACCGCTGTGGCGCGCAGGCCTACGTCCGCGTGCACCTGCCCGTGGGCGAGCTGATGTTCTGCGCCCACCACGCCCGCGAGCACGCCCCGAAGTACTCGCAGGTCGCGACGAGCGTCCAGGACGAGACCGACAAGCTGCTCGCCGAGCACGGTGCCGGCGCCGGGGCGGCTGCCGCCCGCTGACCGGCCGCGCGTCGCCGCCCCGCCCGGGGCCGCCGCGCGAGCCCCCGACGAACCCTGACGAGGCCACCGACCGGGAACCCGGCGGTGGCCTCGTCACGTCCCGGGCGGTGGGTCGCGACGCGCGCGCGTCGTCGGGTCAGCAGCGCGTCCGCCGGGCGCCGCAGACGGGTCGTGCCCGCCGCTCCACGAGCGACGG